>JAAXWV010000145.1:0-3774 GCA_013334845.1 Candidatus Roizmanbacteria bacterium
ACGATATGCGGCTGTTGCTTGAATATCAGCTGCAAAGGAAAAGGCTTATTGATTGGGAACTTCTGGATGAGTATTTTTCACTCTTTAGTAAACAAGCCTTGCTGAACACCCTGAAAAAGGACTTTTCATGAAACTTTCCGATCAAACCAAGAAAGAAATGCTTGGTTTCTCCCAGAGTGACGAATTCAAATCGTTGGAGAAAAAAATTTTCGCTGAGAATCCCGGAACAATCCAGGCAACAACTCAATTCACAGACTTTATTCAATTTTTTCATAAAATGGCTGGCCATCCCATAAGAGAGCCCAGGCCCATGAAGGGGGATTTCAAATTTTAGATTTATTTTGAATCCCAGAAAAAACTCCACCTCATATTTTAGCCGGTGATTTCCCCGGCACGGCCTCGGGGTACCTCTCCTGTTAACAGGGCTTCGCGGAGATTACCGGGGCCATGGATCGGCGCCATGGAGGCCACCATCTTCACTGGTTGGATTTATGACTATCTTACCCCGCATGCAGTTGCGTTGAAGGTGGCTCACCCGGAAATGTTAAAAGCTATAACCGCCGCGAAAAAGAAAAATGATCGCGCCGATGCCGAAAAAATTGCCGATCTCCTGCGGGTAAATCTCTTGCCGGAATGCCACATGTTGCCGGAAGATATCCGGGAGTTGCGGAGAATCCTGCGCTATCGCACGCATATCGTTCGAACCGCGGTCAAAATGCAAAACAAGATGTCTGGCCTGCTTATGGAAATCGGGGCTGCATACAACAAGAAACGCCTGAACGGTAAGAGGTATTTCAACAGGTTACTGGAGACGGTCGAGGAAATTCCCCAATCGGTCAAGGAACTTTTGTAATTGAGCCGTGCCGGTTTTGAGATGTCCCCCGATTTATAGGAGCATTTCAATATCAATTCCGAGTACTTTAGTAATCGCCTTCATTGTATCGATAGTTGGGTTTCTTTTTCCGTTCTCAATTTGCGAGAGATACGCTGGGCTGATATCAGCTTTTTTCGCTAACTCACTCATTTTGATTTGCTTATACTCTCTCCAGGCACGAATAGGACTCGTGCCATCAAGAATCGCAAAAGTGACTTCACCAGGAACGGTTATCTCTCTTCCTTCTTGAATTGCTTTGATATGTTCTTCTAAATCTTTTATGTCTTCAGTATCTTCAAGCATTTTTTGAAGCTTTGTGTATTCGCTGAAAGGAATAACGGCCCATTCCGGTTTTCCGTTTTTTTCTATAATTTGCACATTCATTTGTATACCTCCCCCCGAGTTTTCACGTTAAGGACGTGAATGAGAAGTTCGTTGTCATTTATTGTGTTAACGACGAGCAATTAAAATAGCAAGAGGTGAATTCATTAAGGTTATTTCTTTTCATCCTGAGGACCGAACAAGAAGCAAAAACACGAAGAAAGCAGGTTCTTCTCCTTGTCGACAACCTCGACAAAGCAGATAAAATCCTCTCTGATTGTATGTACTCGTGTGTGCACCGATCCCCACATTTATCGCAATATACCTCAAGTTTCAAAGTACTTGGAAGCATCGATATCCTTCATGCCTCGAAGGCGATCTAAAAAGAAATGCTATCGAAAGTAGAAAGGTTCAGAGTGTTCGATAAATACACGATCCCCGTACTCTCTCCAGAGGATATAATCCCTCAAGGTCCAGGCCATAACCAATGATGTGCAAAGGGAGGCTACCGATATATACGATATGCGGCTGTTGCTTGAGAAAGACATTCTAAATGTAGAATTATTAGGCTAATAGGGGTGAACAGATGAAAAATATTTCAAAACACAGTGTACTAACGGAGTTGAAAGCACTCCTCCCTGAACTTGTAACACGATACAAAGTTCAAGGTTTAGAACTGTTCGGTTCTGTTGTGCGAGAAGAACAGCATGAGAAAAGTGATATCGATTTATTGGTAGAGTTTGGGGAAAACGCTGATATGTTTGATTTGGTAGGCTTGAGCTTGTTTCTTGAAGAAAAGCTCAGGAGGAAGGTTGATGTTGTTCCGAAACGGGCATTACGTTCAGAGCTTCAGTCAGCAGTGCTTGCAGATGCTATAGTCGTATGAGAGATTATCAGTTATATTTGAAAGATATCCTTGCGGCGATTGAAAGTATTGAAGCATTTGTCCAGGGTATGGATGTTGGTTCTTTTAAGGCTGATGACAAGACAGTGAGTGCGGTGATCAGGAAGCTTGAAATCATTGGAGAGGCGGCAAAGGGCATACCCGTTGAGATTCGATCAAAATACTCCCATATCCCTTGGAAAGAAATGGCAGGAATGCGTGATAAACTGATTCACTTCTACTTCTGTATAGATTACGACCTGATATGGGCTACAGTCAAAAGACGGTTACCTGACCTGCAATTGTGGATCAAAGAGATAGGTTGAGTTGCCATTACTGCTTGACATGAGTTAGTCAGACCTGGCATCAATTGTTCTTCTCGACAACTCCCCTCTTTTTCATCTCAGCAACTTCCCTCTTGTCATCCCGACGACCTCCCTCTATTCCTGGCATGAGATTTCTCCCTTTGGTCGAAATGACAGTGGGGTTTAGTCGAAATCCCGCCCCTCTCTTTATCACCTCGGCGACCTCTTTGTCGTCCCAGCCGCCCCATTTGTCGTCCCGGCAGCCCTTTCTGTCATCTCGATATCCCCTCTTTGTCATCCCTACCACTCTCTTTGTCATCCCGGCAGCCCCTCTTTGTCATCTCGACCGCAGGGAGAGATCTCACCACCCATCGCTCAAATCCAACCACCCGGGATTAACAGCAACAACCAAATTATTCTTCTTCTCCCGTCGCCACTTCTTAATCTCTTTTTCCCTGGCTATGGCCACACCAATATCATCCGTCTCCTCGAAACAGACCAACTTGTTGACATTATACTTTGTCGTAAAACCAGGGACCATTTTGGTTTTGTGCTCGTGCATCCGCCGTTCAAGATTGTTGGTTACGCCCACGTACATCACTTTGTCGTTTTTGTTTGTCAATAGGTATACGTAGTAGTTGTTCATTTTTGGCATGCGATTTCTCCTTACAGTCGAAATGACAGAGTGTCGAAATGACGGAGTGTCGAAATGACAAGCAATCTTTATTCCTGGCATGAGATTTCTCCCTTTGGTCGAAATGACAGTGGGATCTAGTCGAAATGACAATGGGGTTTAGTCGAAATGACAATGGGGTTTAGTCGAAATTGCAGTGGGATTTGATTTAAATGACAAACAGACCAGCGCTTGCTAAAGTGGGGTTTGTCCCTCTTTTCTTCAAGTCCCCCCTTTTCTTCCAGTTTGCCGTCTCGACAACTCACCAGTTTGTCATCTCAGCAACCTCCCTCTTATCACCTCGACAACCGCCCTCTTTGTCATCCCGCCCCCTCCTTGTCATTCCCTGCCACCCTCTTTGTCGTCCCGGCCACCCTTTCTGTCATCTCGACATCCCCTCTTTGTCATCCCTACCACTCTCTTTGTCATCCCGGCCGCCCCTCTTTGTCATCTCGACCGCAGGGAGAGATCTCACCACCCATTACTCAAATCCAACCACCCGGGATTAACAGCAACAACCAAATTATTCTTCTTCTCCCGTCGCCACTTCTTAATCTCTTTTTCCCTGGCTAAACAACAATTGATATTCCATCTGGTTTCCATAATAGCACCGTGGTACAATTGCTATCAATGAACTGCCATCACTCAAAGGGTCACCCTCATGGATTTCCAACTTGTTTTTGAGAAAGTCATCTCTTCTTTCGAGAAAGAGGGACTT
>JAAXWV010000145.1:3784-4230 GCA_013334845.1 Candidatus Roizmanbacteria bacterium
TCGAGCCACCATGGATATCGACATTCTTCTCCTTGCCGACGACCTCAACAAAGCAGATAAAATCCTTTCTGATTGTATGTACTCGTGTGTGCACCGATCCCCACATTTATCGCAATATACCTCAAGTTTCAAAGTACTTGGAAGCATCGATATCCTTCATGCTTCGAAGGCGATCTCAAAAGAAATGCTATCGAGAGTAGAAAGGTTCAGAGTGTTCGATAAATACACGATCCCCGTACTCTCTCCAGAGGATATAATCGGCCTCAAGGTCCAGGCCATAACCAATGATGTGCAAAGGGAGGCTACCGATATATACGATATGCGGCTGTTGCTTGAATATCAGCTGCAAAGGAAAAGGCTTATTGATTGGGAACTTCTGGATGAGTATTTTTCACTCTTTAGTAAACAAGCCTTGCTGAACACCCTGAAAAAGGACTTTTTATGAA
>JAAXWV010000146.1 GCA_013334845.1 Candidatus Roizmanbacteria bacterium
GAAATTACCAATTTTGTCTAATACCCCTTTTTGGATATTTGCCTCTTCGTTGTAACAAGGTACTATCAATGAAATGTTCATAAGATGTATTTTAATGGCTCAGTCTATAGATAGTAAAGCGTTCAAATTTCCAGCTCTCAATTATCTTGGCCGGGGCAAAATATGCAATGTCCCATTGCCCATTGCCAATTGGTTGGCAAGTCTCCTCACAAATAACGATTAATTCATCGGTTCTAACCTGCATATCTTTTTCTGAAGGCCGCTTACCCCAAACTTCCAAAAAATACCGGTAGGTACTGTCGGAATACTGATTAGGAAGCGCGGTAAGACTATAGTTTGTTGTATGAAGGTGACTGGCAATAGATCTGGCAACCTTTTCCGATCTGGCTATTTGCATATCGCCATGTGATATGAGGAAATCTACATGGGAGATATTGAGGTACCCGTATAGTCCAATAAATACAACCATCACAATCATTCCTATGCGACGATAATGGTCAGTAAGAAATCCGAATATGGCAGCGACCATAATATAAAAGAGGTAGTAAAAAGGAGTGAAATAATGAATATATTTTTCGCCATGATAGAATGAAATGATACAGAACGAGAGCGTAAAAATTGCGGTAATAATAAAAAGGGGAAGAGAACGCTTTTTATAAGCTATATAAAATAGGAGAGCCGGAATAGCGACAAACAGCATCTCAACAATCATATACTCAATTTGCACTTTAAAGACGAAATTGAGAAACGTCTGATAGGCGAGAAACAGGCTTTCAAATAGACCAACATGATGTGATACTCCCAAAACCTCGGTATTACTCGTGAGTACCGAGATGATCGCTTTACTGTTAATAAACTGGTGACGAAGATCAAATAAGATAAGTGGAGATGAGACTAAGATAAATGCTGCTAACGAATATCCAAATTTCAGTGCCTGTTTCCAGGACAGTTTCTTTACTGCTATAAGCAATAGGATTACCGCTCCGTAGGCTGGTGCAAACGTAAGATAGATATAATGGAGCTGCAGCGCCATACCACAGAAGGCTCCAAAAAGGATGAATGACCATATCCGTTTTTTTGTAATTGAGTCAATGAAAAAATAGAGGGTTACGAGTGAAAAAAACGGAAGAATATTTGGATTCCACGCAAAACGTGAGAGGGAAATGTTGGAAAATGACAATGCGGTGAGAGTAGCCGCCAGCAGTGCCGCAGATGGTTTAACAAATACTCTTGCAATTAAAAAAACAAAGATTATCGATATACTATTTATTAATGCAGTCCCTACGGCAAGTCCAAGGGGATTGTTAAACGAGAGAGCTTGAAATGGGGAAAGGAGATAATAGTAAAAGGGCCCAAGGAATACACTACTCCCATTTTTTGCTGTGAGAGACATAGATGCGCCAATTGCCGGAAAGTGCTCCAACATAGCAATCCTTTTAACAATGATAGCATCACGTCCCTGATCGCCGAGGAATGTGGCAAAATCATTAATGCGATAGAGTCGGAAAAATGCACCGACTACAACGATAAGAAAAAGGATAATTAAAGTTAAGTTTTTTTTATTCATATCTGGCGGTACAATGTATTTGTTATGAAAAAAGTACTTTTAATTATAGCAGCTGTTTTGGGATCATCTTTTGTTTTATATCTTCCTTTTTTGCTTCATTTTAGCAACTGGCTCGGCATATCTATCGTTCAATCAAGTCTCAACTACATCTATCAAAACTACGATGGTTTGCTCTACATTGTACCTGCTAAGACCTTTTATAATCCACAGTTAATTCAAGCGCTTCATCTTGAAACTCAACTGCCTGATATTTATTTTGCAGCACATTTGCCGCTTTATCCCCTATTTATTACCGCTTTTTCCTTTGCTTTCGGATATCTAAAAAGCACAATCATAGTTAATCTCGTCTTTACCATTTTACTTGCCTTGTTTTTTTACTATATGTTGATCAGATTTCATCTGACTAAGAATCCTTTTTTTCTTGTGATGATATTTTTATTTCTCCCCCGTTTTTTAGTTGTGCGGTCAATCGGCGCGCCGGAAAGTCTATTTATCCTTCTTATTTTGTTGTCGCTTTTTTCTTTTGAGAGATCACGGTATTGGCTTGCCGGACTGTTTGGAGCATTGGCCGTGATGACCAAGCTGCCGGGCATTCTTCTCTTTGCTGGTTATGGTCTCGTATTTATTGAGCGGTATATAAAAACGAAAAAAATTGAGTTAAATGGCATAGGTATTTTCTTAATCCCTCTGGGTCTTATAGGAGTTTGCGCATGGTATCTGGTTCAATACAAAGATTTCTTTGCCTATTTTCATACGGGTGGAGTAGTACCGATGGTGTATCCATTTGCCGCTTTTAATTTTCAAGCGAAATGGGTAGGGACTGCCTGGTTGGAAGATATCGTGTTTTATTTCTTTCTATATGGAGGAGCACTCGTTTTTCTCAAAGATAACAAGTACAGGAGTTTTTTTTATTTTGCACTCGTCTTTCTCTTTGCGGCAAGTTTTGTCCAGCATAGGGATATCTCACGTTACACATTACCACTGTGGCCGATGGTGTGTATAGCATTTGAGAAATATATGACAGACAAACGGTTTCTTGGGGTGTTTATATTGATATTACCTGCCATATTTTTTTACGCGTGGAATTTCATCATATTTAATGTTATGCCTGTAGGAAATTGGGTACCTTATCTCTAATACCATTGTTATAATCACTATATGCTTGGATTTCTTAAGAAACGCTGGTATGTTGTTTTGATACTGGTAGTGGTAGGTGGTTTTTTTGTCTACAAGAGCACCCAAAAACAAATTATTGTAAAAAAGGATAGCGCATATAAAGTAAAAAAACAGACTCTTCGGGAAACGTTGTCATTATCAGGACAAATTGATGCACATGAACATACCGTGTTGCGCTTTCAATCATCGGGAAAACTTACCTGGGTGGGAGTAAAACAGGGCGAAACCGTTAAAAAATTTCAGGGAATTGCTTCACTAGACCAGCGTGACATTCAGATGCGACTTCAAAAATATCTCAACAGTTATATGAAGACAAGATGGAATTTTGATCAGACAAAAAGTGATACGGAAGATACCATCATCGGAGGTTTGACCGATGATCTGAGAGCAAAGGCGCAGCGCATTCTTGATGGAGCTCAATTTGATCTCAATAATTCGGTGCTTGATGTTCAGCTGCAGAATTTGGCAAAGGAGACTGCTTACCTTTCGAGTCCGATCGAGGGAATCATTGTTCGGGCGGACGCACCCTTCGCCGGGGTGAATATTACTCCGGCACAAGCGGAGTTTGAGATTGTAAATCCAAAAACGATCTATTTTCAGGCGACAGCAGATCAGACGGATGTGCCTAATGTGTATGAGAATATGAGTGGAACAATCACCCTCGACTCATTTCCTGATAACAAGATTTCAGGAACGGTGAGCAGTGTCGCTTACACACCAAAATCAGGAGAAAGTGGCACAGTGTATGAAGTGAAGATCAAGATGGATGATACTTCTGCTGACTGGAGAAATCTGCGAATGGGTATGACGGGAGATGTGGAGTTCACTCTTCGTGAGCATGCAAATGTTATCTCGGTTCCCAGTCAATACATCAAATCACAGGCTGGTAAAAAGTATGTGATACGTGACAATAAAGGGAAAAAAGAACAGACTATCGTCAAAATCGGAGACGTTGTAGATAATGATACAGAAGTTACCTCCGGTCTACACGAAGGGGACGTGATCTATGATTAAACTTGAGAACGTCTATAAAGAGTTTGTTCTGGATAGCGACACAATCTTTACTGCGCTTAAAGGTGTCTCTCTCACCATAAAAGATGGGGAGTTTGCAAGTATCATCGGCCCTTCAGGAAGCGGTAAATCGACGCTAATGCACATTATCGGCCTTCTAGATAAACCGTCTCGCGGTTTGGTCGAGATAGACGGGAAAGATATTACTCGACTCAACGACAATGAAATGTCTGTTTTGCGAAGTGAGTTTGTTGGATTCGTGTTTCAGCAGTTTAATCTGATTAATAAACTGACGGTGCTCGAAAATATTTTACTTCCCACCATATATTACCGTAAAAAGTTTACTTATAACCCTCGTGAGAAAGCACTTTATCTCATTGAGCGATTCGGTTTAAAGAGCAAGGAAAATTCATATCCCAATAAGATTTCCGGAGGGCAACAGCAACGAGTAGCGATTGCGCGTGCA
>JAAXWV010000147.1 GCA_013334845.1 Candidatus Roizmanbacteria bacterium
ATGCTTTCTATGAGTATCGTGATATTTTTGCGTGGTTGAAGCGTCCCCACATATAAAATATACTCCTGATGGTTGAGCTCAAACCGTTGAAGTGTATCGGTAGGAGAAGATGTTGATGCGTTTTTTTCAAACCCATTATAGACAACAGTTACATGACTGTCGGACACCTGATAGTGTTGGAGTATGTCTTTTTTCGTCGTTTTGGAGACAGCAATCAGGTGGGCAGATTTTTGGATAGCAAACTGCGTCCAGTTGGTTAGTTTATAAAGATCTTTTTTGAGAAATTCCTGAGGGTAATAGAAATAGGAGAGGTCATGAATAGTGGTTACGATAGGTACCGGACAATAGCGGGGGATATAGTGGGCGGGAGAAAAGAAAATATCAATACCCCGTTTGAAAAACAATGAGAGGGGTAAAAAAAGATGGAGCCAGAAGCTGGGGCCAAATACTACTTCATATTTAAAATAGTCAGTCTCCGGAGGGAGAATGTCAATTGGTGAAGATCGTAAGTATATGCGGAACTGAGTTGTCTTGTCAGCATTTTTCTGAAAATACTCAAGGAGTTTGCGGGTATAGACAGATACTCCTACTTGTTCCTTCACATTTGCTTCGTTCCCGTCTATGCCAATTCTCATACTTCTATTGTACACGGTTATTTAAATGAGGTAAGTTTATCAATCATGGTATGATAATACCGATCCCAGGAATATTTTTTCGCATGTATTAATCCCTTGCTACTCAGAGTTTTTCGAAGCGATTCGTCTTTGATCATCTTGTTGATAGAGTCGGACATTTCCTCGATACTCTCTGGATTAAAATAGAGGCAGGCATCGCCACCGATTTCACCTAGAGAAGAGGTATTGGACATAGTTACCGGACAGCCGTGAAGCATAGCCTCTAAAGGAGGATATCCAAATCCCTCATACAGTGAAGGATACATAAAAAACATACAGAGCCGGTAAAGAGATGAAAGCTCAGAATCACTCACATACCCTAAGAACCTGACATTTTCAACCTGATTTGCGTCTAATTTATCCCATCCGGGCGGCCCGGCTATTACCAGTTCCACATCAGTTTGGTTAAGTTTTTTATATGCTTCAACAAGCCGTTTAAGATTTTTGCGTGGTTCAATCTTGCCGACAGCCAAAATAAAAGATTTGTGGAGAGCATATTTAAGTTTCGTGGTAACAATATCTGATTCTGTGGGGTTAACGATTTCCACTCCTGGATAATTGACCGCAATTCTTTTGCAAGGAATGGTGTAGTAATGAGATAGGTCTGTTGCCGTAGACTGCGAGTCTACAAAAATAATATCTGATTCCTTGGCAACTCGCTGAAGCCGTTTTTCCTGAGTATCACGAATCATGGGGTCAACCACTTCCGGAAAACGTCTAAAGGTAAGATCATGAACAATGGTTGCTTTTCGGGCTGATTTAAATGGGGGTTCTGTCCAGTCGGATGTTATAAACCAGTCCTGTGGCCCAACAAAATTTTTCATATCCAGAATATGTATTTTGTTCCATAAGAAAGATAAAAGGGAAGGTGGTAACCTATACTGCTTTAGTTTTATGGTATGTTGAAGTAGACGCTGATCTGGCTTCTGTCTCAGTGAAGAAAAAAACAATGTCCATTCATTATATTTGTCAGACGAAATGCACTGGATAAGCCCTTCGGTAAATCGGGCCACTCCGGTTCCGTGAAAGGCTGTCTGGGAAATATCGATACCGATTTTCATGGTTCATTGATGACTGATTTATATACCACAGCGAGTTTGTTGGCTATTGCATCCCAGCTATATTTGTCCTTAGCCACCTTATAGGCATTTGTTTCAATGGATTCAAACAGTCTTTCGTCCGTAAGAAGTTGCAGGATCCGGTCGATAAATTCCTGTTGGGTGTTGGCGATTAGTACATGTTTGCCATCTTGTAGCTCAAGCCCTTCAACTCCTACACTTGTTGAGATTATGGGGAGTTTGGCTGCCATCGCTGCAAGTATCTTCAAACGGGTGCCGCCTGGTCCGAAGATGGGGGCTACAAACAATGTCGCCTCCTGATATAGCCTCTTCACGGTGTCAACATCATCCTGTTTAATATCGATCACTTCTATATTTTTGTTAGACGATCTAATTTTATTTTTAGAATTTTGCCCGGCAATTACCAGGTGAACATCAGAAATCTTTTTCTGAATCTCAGGAAAAAGGGATTCGGACAAATAGAGGGCAGCTTCGGTATTTTGCAGCCAATAAAAATTTCCAATAAACAGCAAATATCGTTTTGAATTGGCCGTTTTTTTATTTTCTAAAAACATCTCATCTCCCGCGCCGTTAGGAATAATCACAGGGTTAATCTGGGGAGCAATCGACTGGATGATTTGTTTATCGGCGTCTGATACAGCAGCTACCACTCGTGCCCGTTTCCAGCAATAAGTTTCCCAAAATTTAAGCTTTAAAATATCAAGCGATAGCGCTGCTCGTATCAATAAAGGAAGTGAAGAAATGTAGTGTTGATACACTTTAAACTCGATAGTCTGTTCCACGAGCAGGATTGGTATGTTGGTCGGCGGAATGTGCGGCATGATGTAAAAAGTCTCTGCATGAATGACATCAAATTTCTCTTTTTTAAGCAACTGGGTAATAAGTTCGTGAGCTTCAGAGGAATAATTTCTAGTTATAAGAAAGGGGAGGAATGAAAACATTGCCTTTGCCATTATGCCAAATTGCCACGGTCTTTCTGCTCGCTTGCATAAGTGCACTTCATGACAATACTCCTTGAGATGGGAAGTGTATTCTTTTTCCTTTGCATTCTTATAGAGGGAAATGAGGGTAATTTTATGATTTTTTGAAAGATGCTTGAGTAAATTAAGTGTTCGTATTTGTCCGCCCGATGCCGGCGGGTAGGGGAGGTATGGCGTCAGCATCAGAATCTTCATAGCTTGAACAGTGCAAATTTATCGTTTTCAAAAACAATTTTAAATTTATTATCTTTTTTAAGATCAGAAATGACGTCTGATTTTTGCGTAAAGAAATATGAATAGCCTTCGCCTTTCAACTCAGTCAGATCTTTAAACACTGATGGTGCCCCTCTTCGGTTAGAGAGATAGAGAAGTGTCGTGTCACCCAAAGTATCTGTTACTATCTTGTCATCCTCATGTGTTAATGTGGAGATTATTGTTGCAAACCGGACATAGTCATACGAATAGTTGTAGTAATTTTTCACTTGATAATACGAGAAAAACCAAGATATTACGAATAAAGATATCATTAGTGTAGTTACAAAGGCAGCATGAATCATTGTTTTCCCATGAGTAAAAAGGTAATGGGCACCTGCTCCGACTGCAATGGCAAGTGCAGGCAGAATAATGATTTGGTAATACTCGTGCTGCACATTTCCACCTTCAAACACAAAAAGATATATTAAAGCAGATAGAAAAATTGAGTGAATAAGATACTGCTTACTCCGGGTAATGAGGCCGAGAATAAACATAAACGTCATATATCCACCCAGAATAATATTGTTAATTCTTTCAAAAAAAATCCAGCGGAAAAAAGCTGGTCTGAGGAAAATTGTACGTACTCCTTCATAAGTATTGACACTCGATATCAGCCAATCACTTGATGGAATTCCCTGCGGGTATTGAGTAATATAATTTCTCCAAGCAATGAGTGGTATAAACGAAAGCGTAAAATAAACGTACATTTTCCAGTTTTTTAGGATGCTAAATCCCGAAGAAAGAACAAAAATATAGAGAAGAGTTAAACCATAGAAAATGGCCGTAGGCTTGATGAGGACGGCGGCAGCGAATGACACAATAGCAAGTATAAAATACACAGTGTCTCGAAACGGGTGCCTCTTTTCTATAGATCTATAGAGAAAATAAATAGATATAAATGCACAGGAGACTGCTGCCGTGTCGGGAAGTACTGTACGGGAGAAAAAAACAAAAAATGGAAACACAGCATAGGTTAAAGAGCCTACAATAGCTCCAAACCGAGATGTCTCTTTAAGTAAAAGGTAATAAATTACCGCAATAAGTATAAGAGAGAATACAATAGTGGTGAGTCGTCCATATGCCTCCAATGAAAAGACAGGTACTACTTTATATATGCCGGCGAAGATCGCATTATAAATTGGAAATTCGACAAATCTATATCCTTCAGGATTCTCGATGCCCGATTGGACATTTGACAAATCATCGTAGCGAGGATGAAAA
>JAAXWV010000148.1 GCA_013334845.1 Candidatus Roizmanbacteria bacterium
TGACACTATTCGCTTTTTTTGCGAAAAATACGAAAAGAAATTTAAAAATAATATAAATATTATCGTAACAATATTAGATAATGAATGTTACGATCATAAATTAAACAATTATAGTTTTAATTACTCAAACAAGGTTATATTAATAAACAAAATATGAAAAACATCCATACGGCTATTCCACGTTCGTTAAATATAGTTATTTATAAAGATAAAGTACTTTTATTAAAGGGGCACTCACTTAAATTGCATTGGGCAAACACTTTTAATTGCCCTGGCGGCCATATCGAAGAAGGTGAAAACGTCGTAGAATCAGCATTAAGGGAATTATACGAAGAAACGGGAATCAATGCCGATCGCAATCAGATGAAACTTAAGGGATTCGTACATGTAAAGACATATTTTAATGATTCAGCATTAATGTTTATATTCTTGCTTCGTGTTACTTCTGTAAATACAGTTGATTCAGAAGAAGGGACTTTAGAATGGATACCATTAAATGAAATTGAAAATATGGAACAGATAGCTCCTGATTTAAAACTATTAATCCCCCTCGTTTTAAACTTAAAACGAGGAGAAATCATATCTGGAACATCTGCCTATAACTCTAAAAGAGAACTCAACAGCTTAACAGTAAAAACTTATAAGACCTAATATGTCTCTTAAAGAAAGAAAAGACAAACCTGGAATAGAAATTGAATACAAATTAGCTTTACCGTATTCAATAGAAAATGCGCGCGGTGCCTTAGATGAGCTCGGACTCGAAAGAACAGAACGCATTAACGAGCTCACAGTGATGTATGATAACGCTTCTAAAATTATGCCGAGTCAAGTGGGCATTTTATACGTAACGTATTCAAATAATGTTGCTACACTAGCTTATGCTGAACTCAATAACAGAATAGGCGATATTGATGATCTAGAAGAATTTGCCCTCATATTAGATAAGCTTGGATTCGAAGAATCAGACAATGACACAGGTAAGATGTTTAGTCTTCGCACCGACATCACCCCTACTTTTATGGAAACAACTGATAGTAGGCTGCGGTTGCGAACGAAAACTTTACCTAACGGTGAATCTACCCATATATTGTCATACAAAAAACCATTAACAAGGGAGGGAATAAAAAGAGAGATTGAGCACGAAAGTGCTATTACGAATGGCAGAGGTGTTGATGGGTTATTAAATAGTCTAGGTTTTCATCCAGTATCAAGTTATGAGCGCTTCAGAACAAGCTGGCTTGACTGCAAGCAAGGTGTCCACTTGGATTTAGATGAATTTCCTTTTGGAAATTATATTGAAGTTGAGGGGAATAATATACAGGCGCTAGAAAAGTATATTCGACAATTGGGTTTAGATAAGAATGCACATCTTACTAGATCCTACGATGGCATTTATTATGACCTTGAAAAAAGCAAAGGGAATTTTAGTCCCAACACTCATATACGATTTTAAGTACTATGAATATAGAGATTCTTGGCCCACGGGCATCAGGCAAAACAACGCTCGGTAAAATGCTCGCTACAGAGTTGAATAATGAATATATTTCACTGGGCACGTTAGCGAGAAGAGAGGTTGCCAATGAATCGAAGATAGGCAAACAGATGAAATTCCATATTGATAATAAAATTCCCTATCCAGAAGGCTTTCTTATTGATTTTATTAGGCAAAATCTTCAAAAAGCTCTCAAGAATACTAACGGATTTATTCTTGATGGTTATCCTAGAAGAGTATCGGAAACGTTGGAGTTTATAAATATAATGAATGATTTGGGTGTAAATTTAGACTATCTTGTTGAATTAAATATACCTCTAGAAGAACTAATAAGACGGTCTGAGCTACGGCTTTGGTGTCCCAAATGCGATTTTCAAATCGCTCGTACAGCTATCAAAACTCCTCATTGTCCTGATTGTTCGACCACACTGAGTAGACGAAGCGATGACACCCCTAAGGAAATTGAAAGAATGTATGAATTATATCGAGCTGATGCCGAAGAAGTTAAAGGCATGTTAACAGTTATGAATATGGTAAAAGTATTTAGCGTGGATGACCTTCGTCAAGCTCCATTCATAACTCAAGGAGTAATTCATTTATTAAACCAGAGCAATTCAACTAAAGATGCGGAGAGGGTGGGATTCGAACCCACGAACCCGTGAAGGTTGGCGGTTTAGTAAACCGCTGCACTCGGCCGCTATGCGACCTCTCCTAAGTATCGGTGGATTAATTATACCTCACAGCAAGCTGATTTTGCCCTTAATTCGACAAATTAATCGTTATCTTGTAGCCCATTACCTCAGCTACTTTTTCCAGAAAACCTAAAGAAGGGTTAGTACTTCCTGCTTCAAAACGAGCAATCGCAGATTGTTTTGTACCAATTCTCTGTGCAAGCTCTTTCTGAGTAATCCCCTGTCTTGTACGAGCGGAGATCAGCTGCGAAATTGCCTGATACCGGGGAGAAAGTCTATCTATTATTTCACTGACAATAACTTGAGGCCTGCTATTTATGTAATATTGCAATCATATTGCAAATATACATAATTTATGTTAGTATATCTTTATGATAAAACGAGCTATTACTCCTCACATTGATCGCCTGAGAAAGGGCTTCCCTGTTATTGTTGTCACCGGTCCGCGACAATCAGGTAAAACAACACTTATCAAGAAGATGTTTTCTGACTACCATTACTTTAACCTCGAGAATCCAGAGACGCTCGGGATGGTGGAAAATGACCCTTCCGGATTCATCAACGCCAAAACGCATAATATTATCATTGACGAAGTTCAAAGAGTACCCCAGTTACTTTCATATATTCAGGCAGTGGTAGACGAACAGCATATTCCAGGCAACTTCATTTTGAGTGGATCTGAGAACCTGCTACTTTCGGAAAAGATTAACCAATCTTTAGCAGGAAGAGCTGCTTACGTCAATTTGCTACCACTTTCAATAGAAGAGCTAAAACGGCACGATCATACCCCACACGTTTACGAACAGATATTTTCCGGATTCTATCCGGCAATTTACGATAAGGATATTAAACCCGTTGATTATTATGACCAATATATTGCTACATACGTTGAAAGAGATTTAAAGCAGATCAGTAATATAACGAATCTAAGCCTTTTTAGAAAATTTTTAGCCTTACTTGCTGGCAGAATTGGTCAATTAGTCAATCTATCTTCTTTGGCAAACGATGTAGGAGTTGCGGTAAATACCATCGAAAGTTGGATTTCAATTCTTGAGGCAAGTTATCTTGTATTCAGACTTCAACCATACTATGAGAATTATGGGAAACGCTACATCAAGTCATCAAAAATTTACTTTACCGATACCGGCTTAGCTTGTCGACTTCTTGGTTTAAGTTCGCCACAAGAAGTGACTAAGCATTATTTAATCGGTGGACTCTTTGAAAATCTAATCATTATTGAACTGAAGAAGTATATCCTTAATCATTCAAAATCAGCTAAGCTTTATTTTTTTCGGGACAGTAACGGGAACGAGGTGGATTTAGTTATCGACGGAGGAATTGCACAGATTCCCGTAGAAATCAAGTCCGGGGCTACTTTTACAACTGAATTTCTGAAAGGGCTGGAGTATTGGAAAAAATTGAAGGTATGTCAACCACACACCAAACCTGCTCTTCCCGGTTTCGTAATTTATAACGGAACTCAGACATATAAAACTGACACATATGAATTGCTCAACTGGAGTACTTTAGAAAGTGTATTGAATCTTCTTAAATAGGTTATACCTCATTCCACTTCAGCCATTTGTCCTGGATGGCTTTTTCCAGATTAACATTATAATTTTTTGCCAGAAGCAAAAGGTGGCAAAAGACATCGGCTACTTCCTTATCAAGATCATCTTTCATCTCGGATTTGGTTTTACCCTTTGAGCGGCCCTGTCCTTCAAACATAAGGTAAGCTTGAATAAGCTCTCCGAGCTCTTCCTGAAGTTTGAGAATATACCAATCCTTATTTCTCTCAATATGGTAAACACTGACATATTTCTGAGAGACTTTTTCAATCTGTTCAGCCAGCTCCTGGATTGTCATAAGGCTTAGTATATCACAATTTTCACATTCCTATCCCCCATCCGTATCGGGTATCAAACCGAAATGATAATGTCATAGGTATACCGAAATGAAAATGTCATACCCGCGCCAAGAATTCAAGTAATCTTGAAGACTATGCAGCAAAGAAAAATGAGCAC
>JAAXWV010000149.1 GCA_013334845.1 Candidatus Roizmanbacteria bacterium
GGCGTTTGGGTGTGATGTCTTTCGGAATTGGTTTAGGGTTAGCTCCGCTCACAAACTCGGCTACTTCAACGGTGCCGGTGCATGAAGTAGGTATTGCATCGTCATTGCTGGCACTCGTGCGTAACATTGCCGGTGCCTTCGGAACGGCCATCTTTGCTACCATTCTCTCAAATTCCATCACATCGAGTTTGTTATCGGTACAAAAGTACTCCGTTGTCAATACTACTGATCCGGGTATTATTACTCAATATATGAGTCTTATGGCCGCGAAAGCTAATATTTCGGCATATGTAACGGTGTTTAATGTGGCAATGGTCATTATGATTTTAGGTGCTTTTTCTGCCATTTTTGTGAAACATAATCCATCGGTGCACGAGAAAGGAGAGAAGCAACTGATTGACGTCGAGTCGATTTAAGAGTTTGTGTTTCATACGCCCCTCTTATACATCTCAATGCAATCGAATCATATAATAAATAATAGATGAATGATGAACTTAAAAGTGAGATTGAAACCCGAAGTATTGTTATCAGGCGGAGTCCCATCATACTCGTTGCTCGTCTGATACTTCTGGAAGTATTGCTTGAGCTAGTATATCTTTCTTTGCGCATACTTGCTACATTTATTCCTGTCCAAAGTCCGTTGCGGTATGCACTGGATGTATTCTTCCTTCCGGCATTTGTACTCATTACTCTTTTTCAAGTGGTATTTCTTATTGTTATTGTACTTAGATGGTTGAATAACTACTACGAGTTACGCGAAGGGGAATTAGTGTATGTCAGCGGGGTGATTAGTAAAAAGGAAACTGCCTATGCTTATGCTAATATTCAGTCGACTTCAATGCATCAGAGCGCTATAGGAAGGTATTTCCATTACGGAGATGTGACTATATATATTCCGACTATCGGACATGATATTGTTATGAACGAGATTTCTCAACCTGCCAAATTCGTACGATTAATAAAAGAACTCAGTTCTCAACCAGGAATGGGACAATTTGTGTTGCGAGGAAGGAGAAGGTAATTATTCTTGGAGACGGTACTCAAACAAGTATATTCCTACAATAAATAAACAGATGATACTAAGCATCATGGGCCAGAGCCAAACACTCATATCTGTTGCTGAGGGGTTTACCGGCATTATCTGCAGAGGTGTGATGGACGGCCTGGTAATGCTCAATACATAGTAGTTCATGGATATATGGTACTCAGCAGCTTTAAGAAGGCCGTAAGAAAAGAGTGATAATATCAAGACAAAACATTTGAGAATGATGGTATAATAGGGTATTTCATACAAAAGAATGTTGAAATACACTTCGTTTGATGAAATCAAGTAATTGATTTGACAGAGATGAAAGGGGGTGCAGGAATATAAATGGATAAGAAAAAACTTTTTGTAGGTAATCTTCCTTGGTCTATCGCCAGTGATACATTGAAAGATTTATTCTCTCAGTATGGAGAAATAGTAGAAGCAATTGTCATTACAGACAGAATGTCTGGACGATCAAAGGGATTCGGTTTCGTAACTTTCGCTGATGAAGCTGCTGCAGAGCAAGCAATCGCTGAAATGCACGAAAAAGACGTAGATGGTCGCGCAATCGTTGTTAACGTTGCCAAACCTCGTGAGGAGCGATCCGATCGTGGCGGTTTTCGACGTGATAACAACAGATTTCGAAGAGATGACCGAAACGATTTCTAAGAAATTAACCTAAAAACACTATCTGTGACCGGAGACGTAAGTTTTCAGCCCGCCAGATAGTGTTTTTTTATGGAATTTTAGGTATACTCAACGATATGAAGATGACAAAAGATCAGATTTTTACCGCATTCGCAATTGCACTTCTACTCTTTACTTCGCTCATTGATTTTACTACCAACTCGCTCCTTATTTTTATTGCAGTGATTCTGCTCATGATTGGCTGGTATTTACGAGCTAAATAGACAATTTTGTGCTCTACAAGCGACAGACAAGCACGTCACAATTCTTCATACTAATCGTATGGCTTTTACCGTACGTGATTTACCACTAGAGGAGCGTCCTCGCGAGCGCCTGCAGGCCCATGGTGCACAGGCGTTATCTATGCAGGAGCTGCTAGCAATAGTGCTTGGGCGAGGAATTTCGGGAGAATCGGTGCTTAATACTGCTCAACGTATTTTAACTACGTTCTCGCCGCTTTCCAACCTTTCTATCGCCTCTCTGGAGGATTTACAGGTAATTAAGGGTATTGGAAAAGCGAAGGCGTGCCAATTGCTGGCATGTTTTGAAATTGCCAGGCGAATGTACACTCAACGAAATGGTCAGGCAGTGGTTCATGGTCGTCGGGTTTCTCGTCCAGCAGATGTGGCAGATCTCGTAAAAAACAAAATAACGCACTTTGCGAAGGAGCATTTTTTTGTAATTTCATTTGATACCCGAAATCAGTTTATTGCACTCGATATAATCTCTGTCGGGACAATTAATGCCAGCCTTGTTCATCCGCGCGAGGTGTTTGATATGGCTATTCACCGGCACGCCGTCCATATTATCTTGTGTCATAACCACCCTTCTGGAGCATGCGATCCGTCGGACGAAGACGTGAAACTTACTCGTCGCCTCATCTCGGCAGGGGAACTACTCGGTATCAGTGTACTTGATCACCTTATTGTTAGTAAAGACAGTTATTGCAGTCTTAAAGAAGCGGGATATATTTAGGTGAGTTGTATTTGAGAAAGTCTCCTCCATGCGCTTGCCTCAAATTCTGGAAGAATGTATCCCATAAAAGAATCAAAAAGCTCGCTTTTGTGGTCGATAATCCCATTACGGGAAAGAATAAGGCTGTTGTACAAGATTGCAAATAATTCAGCATTTAATCGAGGTTTTTTAGCCGGTGGTTTCTGACAAAGTTTCGCTATTTCATTTATAACTTCGTCCCTAATTCCATACTGCGGTAAAGAAATAGGGTACAAACCAGGATTTGAGAGGAAACGGATGGTGGCTTCCTGTGCATCCGGGAATAAAGGATGATAAACAGGTTTATCATTTTTCATGTGCACAGCTTCTGTAATAGCTTTTATGCGTGTCATTCTTTCACGTTTTTCTTGAGAATTATTTGTGCATACTATGTGGTGATCTAAGTGGTGTAAGAGCGGCCAATCAACCGGGGTATCAGTGAATAAATCTGACTCATATTTCCAGAGTGGATTGAAGTCATAAATAAATTGAACAGTGTTTTTAAGAGTTAATAGCCCGGATAGTTGTTTTTTTGCTTCTACTTCATTCATTGTGGCGATCTGAGTCATAAAAGAGGGAATTATTTGGTCTTCCGGAGTAGAGTGAGCATTAATATTGAGTATTGCTGATCTCACGACATTAGTCTGTGTATCGAGATAGAACAATTGCTTAAGCATTTCAAATGCGAATTGAGGATTGGTTTGATATAGTTGTGTTATGTCGACAATGTTGTACCGAGCAGTTATGTCAGGGTAGGTGGGAGCCTGTTGGACCAATATCGTTTGAGCCTTATGTGTTTTGAATGTGACCCAGCTCCCATTATCAAGATTCTGGTTGATGTCAGAGTTTGGATCGTTAGTGATGCGTGCTTTAAGGGTGAGCTCATTATTAACATATTCAGTATCTCCCTGACTAAGTAAATTATGCTTGTCCGCTTCCTGAGTATGTTGCACTCCTATTTGTACTCTTTGTACCCAAAGCTCGTGCCACACTCCATTCAATTTATCCTTGTCTAAATTTAGTAGAGCCGCAGGTAGTGCGGCTTCTATATGTGAACTTGCCGCAACAACTTCAACTAGGGGGAGCGGGCAAACGTCGTTCAACTTTTGAGAATAAGTCCTGAAAGGATTCCTATGAAAATCATAAGCTTGTATTGTTGCGTGTATGCAGGCTGCAATACTTAAATTACGCAGCTTTTCAGCAGGATTAAACTCATCTTTCATGGCTCATAGTATATCACACTGAGCCTTTTTGAAACGACAATGCAGATTTATAAAAAGATTAATAGAGTCCTATATTATGCATTCTGGGGCTGGCGGGGTTTGTCAAAACCAAATGCACTTTTCACTTTGACGAACGTGTTCCTGACTCGAGACATAAATCAAGGTTTTGTGGGAATCTTTAAACGCTCAAATCTCTCTTCATCACCGACTAAGTAATCCTTGTTACGTTGTTCTATGGCATAATAGCCATTTCGCGAGATCGGAAGAGCG
>JAAXWV010000150.1 GCA_013334845.1 Candidatus Roizmanbacteria bacterium
GAATGTGAATTTGATCCGTACGGTCTGTTAGATGAACTTAGAGCGATGCAGGAACTCGGGGCTTTTAATATGGAAGGAGAACTCATCGAACCTACCCCAGAATTTGTGGCAAAGATACAAGAAGAAATTGATGCAATATTAACCCCTTCTTCGCAACAACAAGATAAAATTGATCGATTAGATTCTACAAAGAAACGGTATTACAATCTTCTTTCTCCTGCGGGTAAGAAAAAAATGCGAGAGCAACATTAGTTATTGCTTTTAAGAGCCTAGAGGCCGCTTAATTTGAATTCTATCGGGGAATGACGAAGACGTTTCCTGCATGAATAATGCTTGGATTGGCAAGGTGATTTGCATCGGCGATACGAGACCACATATTTCCGTCGCCATACACTTGTTGCGCTATAGACCATAAACTATCTCCCGACTTTACCGTATAGGTAGTCGGTGAGTCGTTTTTCGTAGAAGCTGCGGCGATGAGAATTTGACCTTGTTCATGTGATTCTGTACTGATAAAAGCCGGCATAACATTTTCTACGGTGGCAGTGTAGGTGCTGTTTACAGCACTTACTTCCTTAGCTTTTTCCAGCGAACTATAGAGTGCGCCTTCAACCTGTTTGGGAAGCTGTGACTTAACACCGGCAGTAGCAGAAGCGCGATGAGCTGCGGCTACATTCTGTTGAACAGGTCTTGAGTTAGTAAATACATTGCGTATGAGACTAAATTGACTAACAAACAGGAGAGCAGCGAAGGTAATTACACCCAGTCCCAAAAAGAAATACTGGAACTTCTCCTGTATGAGTGTTGCGATTTGGGTTTTGTAATCAATTGTATAACTCATAGCTTATAGTTGAATAATTAACTATAATTTATATTGGTTATAATAATTGTATAAACCAGCTCTTCAAAAAGATATGGATCAAACACTATCAAATGCATTTATAACACAGTTATTACAAAAAGTAATTGCCGTATTTGAACTTACCAATGAAAATAGGTTTAAAATCGCCGCTTATCAAAAGGCGCTTGATGCGATTGAACGATTGCCACGTGAATTAAAAAATATCTGGGCGGAAGGGAAGCTAAGACAGACGGAGGGGATCGGCCCTTCAATGGCTGAGCATCTGGATGAGCTTTTCACCGACGGAAATTCGCCATACTTTAACAAAATAATCGCACAGGTTCCGGAGAGCATCTTTCCCCTCATTAAGATACCTTCGATTGGTCCGAAGCGAGCGTATAAACTCGTTACATACCTTAAACTTTATAATGAAAAAACTGTCGTTGATGACCTTGTACGTGAGGCAGAGCAAGGACATATAAGAGACCTAGAGTCGTTTGGTGAAAAATCGGAACGCGATATTCTTGAGGCAGTTTCTCTTTATAAAAGCCGTGCCGACGATGGGGATAGGATTCCGTTGCCGATAGCATATGAAGCAGCTGCCCATGTAATGGAGTATTTAAGCGCGCACCCTCACGTAGAAAGAATAGATTCTATGGGATCTTTACGACGGATGGTCTCAACAATCGGTGACGTTGATGTTGCGGTAGTGGCAGACGATCAATATGCGAAGGAAATCATAGCCTACTTTACTCAATATCCCGGTTGTATCCACATTGATAATGCTGGTGAGAAGAAAGCTTCTATTATTGTTACTCCGCATATTCGGGTAGATTTACGCATTCAGAAAAAAGAAAACTACGGCTCTATGATGCAATATTTCACCGGCAGCAAAGCACATAATATCAAACTACGCGATCTGGCGCTACGCAAAGGCTTTTCCCTCTCCGAATATGGAATCAAACGAATGGATACGTCAGAGTTGGAAGAATATGACAATGAAACATCATTTTATCGCCGGTTGGGACTCCAGTATGTTCCTCCGGAGATTCGTGAAGGAAACAGTGAGATTGAACTTGCTCAAAAGAATAAACTCCCTCAGTTGGTAGAATTAAAAGACATGAATGGCGACCTTCATACACATTCTTCCTTTCCCCTCAATCCTTCCCACGATCTCGGACAAAATTCGTTTGAAGAGATGGTTGAAAAAGCGAAGCAGCTTGGCTATTCATACTTCGGATTTAGTGAACACAACCCGGCAATGACTAGTACGAGTCGGGAAGATATTATTGAATATTTAAAAAATAAAAAGTCAGCAATTGAAAAAGTGCAATATAAATATCCTGACATAGAGCTATATAGCGGTCTGGAGGTTGATATCTCGTCTAACGGTGAGCTGGCAATTCCGAAAGAAGCTATATCATACCTCGATTACATTATTGCATCAGTCCATAGCTCATTTGCTATGCCGGTAGACAAAATGACGGAGCGTGTCCTTAGAGGGCTGTCCTATAATAAGGTTAAAGTACTAGGGCATCCCACAGGCAGGTTGTTGGGGAAGCGACAGGGATTTGAACTCAACTGGAATCAGATATTTAATTATGTATATGAGAATAATATTGCCCTAGAGATAAACGCCTCACTTTATCGATTAGATTTACCTGACATGCTGGTACATGAGGCAAAAAAACGCAAGGTAAGGTTTGCAATTGGATCGGACGCTCATGCCACTGACCAGATGGATACCCTCATTTTTGGGGTATCTGTTGCTCGACGCGGTTGGCTTGAGAAACCTGATATAATGAATGCTAAAGATAAGAATAGTTTTCGGACATGGATTAAAGAATAGTTATAATTTAACAGGAAGGAAGGTGAAAATATTATGGTAATGGTTTATATACTTATCGGAGTTGCAGTCTTACTCGTCTTATTCTTTGTAGGCACATATAACAACTTTGTTGTACTGAAGACTCGTATTCAGGAGGCTCTTTCCGGAATTGATGTACAGCTTAAACGTCGTGCAGACCTTATTCCCAACCTCGTTGAAACGGTCAAAGGCTATGCAAAACATGAAAAAGAGGTGTTTGAAAATGTTACAAAAGCCCGAACAGCGATGTTGTCAGCAAAAACGCTTCCTGAAAAAGCGGAAAAAAATGAAGAGCTTTCAAATACTCTTAAGTCGCTTTTCGCCGTTGCAGAGGCATATCCTGAACTGAAGGCAAACACTAATTTTCAAGAACTTCAACGTCAGTTAGAAGATACTGAAGACAAGGTTGCCTATTCGAGACAGTTTTACAATGCTAATGTATTGGATTACAATACCAAAATTGATACTGTCCCGAGCAATATGATTGCCAGTATGTTTGGCTTTAAGAAATTTGAATTTTTTGAAGCGACTGAAGCAGAACGCAAGAATGTTGAGGTAAAATTTTAAGTTGTTACATAGTAGATGGATTACTATTAATCATAGCTAATCCGTCTGCAGTATAATAATTTAGATTACTATGACAATCTATAACCAGATACTTACTAATAAATTCAAGACGTATTTCATCTTTTTTATCTTCTTTGTTCTTATGAGCGGGCTATTCTACCTTATTGGAAAGTACTTCAACAATCCGGGGCCGTATTTTGTAATTGGTATCGGTATTTCACTCATCTCAACAGTCGGAAGTTATTTCTACTCAGATAAAATAGTACTTATGACAACGGGCGCGCGCCCGGCTTCAAAAAAGGAGTTTTTCCATTTTTATACAGTTGCCGAGAATCTGGCTATGGCAGATGGATTACCTATGCCGAAGCTGTACGTGATTGATGATTCTGCTCTCAACGCTTTCGCTACAGGACGTGATCCAAAACATGCGGTGGTTTGTGCTACGACGGGGATCTTACAAAGACTTGATAGAACTGAGCTTGAAGGGGTGATTGCGCATGAACTCTCTCACGTGAAGAACTACGATATCCTGGTTATGACCGTTGTATCAGTGCTTGTGGGAACAGTGGCGCTGATTACTGACTGGATTTTACGAACTATGTGGTGGTCTGGAGGCAATCGGGATGATGACCGTGAAAATGGCCGAAGCCCGCTCATGTTCCTTTTATTTATTGTAGTTCTCGTGATTTCGCCGATTGTCGCTACACTCATTCAGCTTGCTATTTCCCGGAAAAGGGAATATTTGGCAGATGCGAGCGGTGCTTTGCTGACGCGCTATCCTGAAGGGCTTGCGCGAGCTTTGGAGAAAATATCGGGTGATCCAAGGGTATTGCAAACGGCCACGTCATCAACAGCTCATTTGTTTATTTCCAATCCCTTTAAACAGGGAGGTAAAGGATCGTCATGGATT
>JAAXWV010000151.1 GCA_013334845.1 Candidatus Roizmanbacteria bacterium
CGGATTCGTCCCCGTCAGCAACAGAGCCTTGCTTCTGAAAAGCAAGAATTTCATCCCGTTAGTTTACGTAGTTGCGAGCGTCCCATCCTCCCTACTATCAGAGGAATTGAAAGACTTCCTCCTTTTATGTAATGATTAAAGATATTGCTATTTTCTATCCTGAAATAGAGATGGTTAATCATTTAAGAAAATGAGCATACCAATCGATAGGTTTTTCTGGCAGTATTATATATTTATATCAATAATACCGAAATGTTTTTTTATTGGACTGACATTAATTATTTTTTGGTGCACGAAAAAGATTTGTACTTAACTCATTATTATATAATTTTTCTATTCCGAAAAGAACTCTTTTGATGTCATGCTTTTTTGTTAATTCTATAATATCATCAAGTAGTGAGTCATTATTCAATAAATGAGCAATATTGACATTAAGAACTTTAGAAATTCTCTCAATTATCCTTAAGGAAGGATATTTCTTACCACTCTCTATTTGGGATATGTAGTTTGGTGAAATATCGAGTTCTTGCGCAAGCTCATTTTGTTTGAGCCCTTTTTGCTTTCTGAGGATTCTGATATTTTCTCCTATTCCAGCAGGTAAATCCAAGTTATTCATTTTATAAATCTCCTATTGGAGAATATTTCTTTCATGCTTATAAAAAGCTTTATTATATGAAAAAGCTCCTACATATAGAATGTAGGAGCATATCTTTTATCACTATCGGCAGCTAAAAAGGCTAGAATGGTCTTTTTAGGTATTCCACGATTATGCTGATTAGAAGATCCCGAAAAAAACCGCCCACTGCTTTGCCTACTTTTTTCGTTTTCTCCTTCCATCGTATCCGGTTATCCGAATTTTTTGGATCAACCGATTCCCCCTCTCCTCCAGAGGTTAAATCTCGTTTAGCATCTTCCAGTATTAGGTCCAAGTCGTCGAGAATCTCGCTGTTATCTTGACCAGTTTGATTCTGTATTGCTTTTCTTCGGTTCTTAAGATCTTGAAGAAAAGCAACTAACTTCTTGTAATCCTCCAAATCCTCAGGATGTCCTTGTGACATAACTTTTCGGATTTCTTGGATTAACGACCACGACCGACAGTATCGGCTGCGCTGGGTTGTATTTCCCAGCACAAAGGATTGTTCTCATATGCTGTTGTTAATTTTCAGTTATGTTAAAGAGCGGACAACCAAGAACATCAACAGGTTGTCACGCCAGCAATATAAGATTTTTTTGTGTGTAGTCAATGAAAAAACAAAAATAATGACTGCTGGTAATAAAAATCATGTTTTTAATAAAATTTTGGGGCCTATTATTCAGATAATATGGAACCTGCCCCTGAGAAACTTTGGGGACATCCTCCTTTTCTATGGGTTACACTACGGTGTCCTCCACTCAGGATGTTATCTATTGTGCCATGCTGGAGCTAACTCAATGCGCAACCATTATATAACGTTGATCCGTACAAAAAAATATCCAACGGATCAAATGAAGCTCGACATTCTCTAGTCAGCAAAAGATCCTTGCTCCTGAAAAGCAAAAAGTTGATCCCTTTAGTTTACGTAGTTGCGAGTGTCCCGTCCTCAGAGCCTACCGTTTCATGTTCAATCCGAGCGGGAAGAGAGTTGATGAAGCGATCAGCTTTGATTCGCACTCACGTGCCTCTGCTTCGGTAAGGCCGAAGGAGGATACGTCGTGCACATGTATGACTTTTTGCCCCTGCATTTGCCTTATTGCCTCGTGAAACTTTGCCGTCGATTGCTTCTGGATTGCGCTATCTATGTGTTCCGTGAAGCGCTTTTGCCAGGGGCGGCTAGATATTCCCACATAGCTCAAGCCAGGAATTGTCTCGAACCCATCGCGAGAGCGGGTAAAGAGGAACAGCCTCATCTTTTCTTCATCCGTCGCAGATTCCATAGTCTTGAAATACTCCGCCTCGGTAACAAGGCGACGCTTGTACGTGTGCCTGTAAACAACGAACTCGCCGTGCGGACGAAAGTATCGTGAGCAAAACGCTAGGGGAACGCACACGAGAGTCGCGCCGCCAAACACACGATGTGAACTCTCTGCATAGAAGGACACCATGCTGGGAGCATTGGGCTTGCCTACGGCCGCAAGAGCAGATAAGCCGGTGTCTATGTTTTCATAGCCGACGAGGTGCAGTCCGGTATGCGGAACTCCCTGTTCGATAGAGCGTTCAACACTTTCGCAGAGTTCGCCGAGATTCGGCAAGTTGGCCGCCGTTGTGAGTGCCACATCAACATCGAAGTGTGGGCCGAAGAAGAATGGCAGCGACTCCGGGTTGAGGAGATCGGGCACAGTGTTCTCGATGCCTAACGTGGCCGCGGATGAGCAGCGCTCCGCGGCGGAAAATTTATTTGACGACGCGGAGTGTCTGCTCCATCCGCTTGTTCGCCCGCCTGCGGGCGGACAGGCGGATGCCCGATCCGCGAAGCGAAATGTAGGACGTCCGGTTTGAGCGCATTGTCACGCATTGATCGTGATGTCCCCACCAACGATTTGATTGCTGTCGCGGCCGATTCCCACAAATTTTCCGGTAAGCGTTTTGGGGTTGTTTGGAACATGTAAAACGATAAGTCCATGTTGGAATACCGAGGTATCCTTATTCTTATAACTGAGATGCAAATGGTCGTCCCTATAGAATCCTCCTGTAACTACAAGATTTACGCATTGGAAGCTATCCCTGTAGCGCACATCGCCAACAATACGTCTTCTATTCACCTTAAGGTTCAGGCTGATCGAATAGCTTTGTCCTCCTTGCTCAAAGGCACCTGTCCATTGCTTTGAAATTGCCTTTTTTCTAGCGTCTGTAATTGGCAAAAGGGCATGGGCATTCCTAAAGCCGTCATAGAGCGCGTTTGCGAGAAAACCAGTACCCACAGAACCGCCAGCGAAGGCACCAATCAATGCAAGTATTTCAGCACCTGTCATTTGGCTCCTCCTTATGTGATTGACAATGCACAACAGGGCCATAACCGGCGTATTTGTAGTGAGCGAAAAACACGTCCGAATTAACGGCATTGCTAGTCGTCTTCTGTTTTTTTGACGAATACTGACCCATCTGCTCGCCGATGTATCGGAAACTTCTTTTCACATTTATCACACATACACCACGCAGTTGAATTCGGGCTTAACCCGAGTTCTTTCGAGTTCTCTGCATCACAGTATGGACACTCTACTACTACCAGCTCGCGGTCCCGCATAGATATTGACGTTCGCCCGAATCGATGAATGGTTACACCGTTCTTTGTGCGATGTAAGTGAAACTTCTCACCGCAGGTAGTGCAGAAAGGTAGTGCAGACGAACCAATCGTTTCTGCAAGTTCGTATTCATCACTACTCTTACACTCCGGGCACTCTGCCAGAACAGATGTTGCATCCCTGATTCTTTTTTCTTCAGTACGAATCTCGTTGACGGAGCTCTCTTTTGCCTTTTGAAGTTCTAGCAACTGACTAAGCGGGATGACGTAAAAATCTTTCCCCTCTGTTACACGCCGAAATTCTGCTTGCAACTCATAACGAGGAAGAAACCCGCTGCCCTCCGTACAGTGAAGCCAATCAGCTTTCTCATCTCCGCTGACAAAGACAACGCACCGCTTATTCTCTTTTCCCAGATGGAGGATGGTTTTCCAAATCAAGTAATCGCCGATGCCCGAATCTGGTTTCGATGCATCCTTGTAGCCGGGAGGAATTGAAAGTTCGTACCTCCTTAGCATTTCTTCTAGAGTTTTTTCTCTATCAATCTCTGGGGACACTACTATATCTTTAGAAAACACAGTGCGGTATGCTTGACTTACTGGATCGTTCCAACCCCAATTTTTTATAGTGCTACGAACTTTCTTAGCGGAAGCTTTTAACTCGACTTTCAGCCCCACAATTTTTGAAATTTTTTCATTGAGTTCCTGAAAATGTTCAACAGATTCCAGTATAGGATAAGAAAGACTATCCGGAACAGTTAACTTGCTTATTCTATCGGATATTCCTTGATACAACTGAGCAAGCTTGGTGGGCCTATTCTTGACAAATTCTCTCGCCACTTGTGCAGGAATGTAGAGCCTTTGACGTTCCTTTATTTCTGAATAGACCTTAACGATCTCCGTGAGACTATCAGCGCCTGCACCAAAGGGAATCAACAATACATTGGTGTCAAGAACAATGTCGG
>JAAXWV010000152.1 GCA_013334845.1 Candidatus Roizmanbacteria bacterium
GTGGTCGAAAACAGACCTCAAGAAATGTCCTTCCTTTTATTACTTATTGAAAATTCCATCAGGTCTGAAAAGCAACCTGAAATTGAGAAATATTTGTATAAATTATTTGATAACTTTACTATACCGGACATTCTGAAAAATATTGCTATATTTCAAAAAAATAATGAGCACCTCCCCGTTGATATAAATTTAATAAAAACTGCAATTTTTGAAAAAATTATAAAGTTTTCTGAACCTAATGCTGGAGTAGTACAATAAGTGCAACAGACTGAAGTTTGAAAAGTGAGTGAGTTGAAGGTATGTTTTCAGCTCTCACACTCAAAACAGGTCTGTAATGAAAAATAAAAAAAAACACTACCAGCAACTCATTCAAGAGCCAGAGTTCGCGGATCATGTTCGTGTTGCAAAACAGACCGGGGTAAAGGTGTATTTTGCTCAACTTTATGCCAGTTGGCAACGAGGCACCAACGAGAACACCAACGGCAGGTTTAGGTGTTTTTGGCCGAAAAAATTCGACATGGCAACCCTCACAGACGCAGAGATTGACAACAACATTCTGTTACTGAATTTGACACCAAGAAAAGTACTGGGGGGCTAACACCCTTGGAAGCCTTTATTGGCAAGCTGTTGCACTTATTACTTGAATCCAGCATCCTAAACGATCTGATAACACAAATTAACGAAAGTTTTTCAAATTAAATGACTATAACACCCTTTATTAAATACATATTTCCAAATGTAAGCTAATTGGTCACCTGATTAATAACGATAAACATTTTGTATTATTTTTTTAAGTAGCGCAAAAGATACCCCAAGCCAAAAGAATGTAAGGGTGTTGAGCAATGATGTTGCGACTGCAATCAAATCTCTCGATTCTTCAGCGACGAAAAAAACGAGACTCATGTAAGATACCGCTGCAACGATCAACATACCGCCTGCAGCGAAAGGTGAAAAGATGAGACATCCGCAGAACATCCCCAGACAAATCCAAGAACAGAGGAGCAGAAAAAAGTAAGCCGGTTTTTTCTCTAGGTAATAATCGGTAAAACGAATACCTCTTTCAACCAACCATTTCCGATATATCGGTCCACCCGTCCGTTGTTTGTATTGCACTCTTAGATCAGTGTGGCGAAGCAACTTGATGTTCTTTTTCTTGACAATGGTCTCTAGTATTCGAGTGTCGTCATTGACCGTTTTATCTTGTGCCTCAGGAAGGACGCTCAAAAACAAGTTCTTTTCAATAAATATACAAGTAGTTCCTTTTGGTGCACGCGAAAAATTGGCTGGCACTATCCACAACTCTCGGCCGTAACTTGACTGAGGGAAATACGGCCGATAGTAGCGGCGACGCAGCAGATAAAACAGGGTATCATAGCCAGAGCCATACTTGTTCTCTCCAAGATCACCCGCCAATACTGGCGTGTAACCGATATGAACAAATTTTGTGAGGAGTGTTGGTAATGCAATTACACGGCTATCAATAAGCAGCACAATATTGGCGCACGCAGCCTCTACCCCCACTCTTCTGGCAACAATCCGACCGCTGTTTTGAGCTAGATTTATAAGTTTGATCTCCGGAAATCCCGCCACAATATCCCGAGTATTGTCTGTTGAACCGTCATTAACAACAATAATCTGATAATCTTTGCCAACCCGAAAATTTTCTTGATTCAGCATTGCATTAAGACAATCCGCGATTGTGTCTTCGGAATTGAAAACAGGAATTACAACACTGATAAACAAATTATTTTTTTTATTCCCCTGATTCATAACAAATTCCTGTCAATCAATTTCACTCATGTTACGCAGCAAGATTTTGCTGTATATCGAACCAAAAAAGAACACTACTATAATCGAAATTGCACGATCAACAAACGCTCCAAGCAAGGCTTGTTCAATCGAGATGCCCAGTATACCTGCAAAAACTCCAATAATACCTTCTCTTATGCCCAGGTTGCCGGGTGTGATTGAGACAACGAGGGAAACACTTAAAAATGCCTGAACGAGCAGCACACTAAGAAAACTCACTCGAATTCCCACTGAAACGAAGGCCCAATAGAGAGCTGCAGCTGACAGAAAAACAAAACCAAAACAGAATAAACATATGAGCAGAAGAAAAGTAGTATTTTCTCTGAAGCGACATAGGCCACAATAAAATGTAGTGTAGATTGTGCGAAATCGTGCACTGGGAAGAGGCAGCTTAGGAGTATCCACGTACAGCACTACGACACCCAATACAACGATCACCAGCAGCAAGGTTGCGGATGACGCAACTATTATCATTGAGGTTCGATTGCCAGGATCATAACTAATGATACCGAGGATTAATGCGAGTGCCGAGCAGATTAAGAAACCGAACCAATAGACACCAGTAGTTAACGCAGCAAATTCCGAAAAGGGGAATTTGTATTTTTTTTTGAGGTAAATCGCTCTAGCTACCATCCCACCTCTAGCCGGTGCAAAATAGTTGTACATCGAATTAACGACTGTAAGACCAAACCACTCGGTGAAGGTCAGTCGGATATCGAAAACCATCGAAAGATACCTAAACTGCCAGCCACTTAAAAGCATTGTAAGATAGCATAGAAAAAAGAGACACGAAAGGTTCACAGCTGAAATGTTCTTTAAAGTTAACAATCGTTCTTTGTCAGATACAAGATAAGTCAATCCAAAAATAAGGATTATTAAAAATACTAATTTATAAACGATTTTTCTCATAAGTAATGGTGATTTCCGTCTTATCTGGTCTAATAAATCGTTGGTTTATAAAGACTTGTCACGCTCACAGGGTTAAATTTATGCTAGCACCTAAATTATTGAATTTCCGTAGTGGCTTAATCCGAAAATATAGTCCCGCAAAAATAAGTCGAGCAGCATGATTTACGTAAAATCAAGTAGTTGATGAGAGATAACTAAGGGAAAAATCAGTGCAACGTGACCTAGCGATTAAAACACTCACTAATGCCTTGATTTAACAATACATTTTTGGTTGCATAAATTTACCGTGGTCACGCTCATATCCCTTTCTATTCAACTTTTTGAATACCCCAAGGAAGTATATGGCTCAGGATTATTTCCGAGGGAGAAAGTGCAACATTAATTGGATTAAAGTTGCACTTTGTATAATTTTCCAGAAAATCAGATATGACATTTGAATCGTATTTGGAAATAACCACATTCGCTCCTAAGCCTTCCTTTCGTTCGCTAGCCTTTCGCAGTAGGAGGCAAGGCTTCCCCATATAGAAGGCTTCCTCTTGGTTGCTCCCGCCGTCGGTGACGAGGAACTGGCTGTTACGAACTATCTTTATAAAAGAAAAATAATCACAGCGAGGTCGCAACTCAATTCCCGGGTTGGTCAATAGCCTGTGGAATAAACCGAGCTGTTTTAATTTTTTTTCCGTAGGCGGATGCAAAATAAAAATTGTCTTTGCTTTCGTAGCAATTTCCTCAACTATCTCTACTATTCTCTCAAGATTACATTTTTTGAAAATATTCTCAAAACGATGAATCGATACGACACAGTACTTATCAACGAGTATATCTGCCCTAGTATTTGCGCAATCCTCGGAGGCGAGTCTTAGTGAATCCAATAGAGTGTTGTACCTCGTATTCACCTTTTCTCCTTTGTGGTGCTTCAGATTTCCCATGGCCCATTCTCCCGGACAAAAGTAAATGTCAGCCAAATAAAATGTGAATATTCTAGTCAGTTCTTCTGGGAAAGGATGAAAGATGTTGAAGGACCGCAAACCCGACTCGACGTGACCAACCCGATGCCCTTTGACTTTGGCCAATAAAGCGCCAACCAAACAGGAAAAAGTGTCTCCGTGTACTAGAACAATGCCTTTTTGATCATTTTGAAAAATCTCTATTCGGCCAAAAAGCACTTTGCATAATATTCGGACTATCCAAAAAAACATGGCCGATACTGATTTTATATCATTACCTTCATATAATACTGCGTCGGGATCTTTCACTTCGAAGTTCTCTCTAAGATCTCGCATAGTCTCACGGTGTTGTCCTGTGAGAATAAAATTATACGGTATGTTTCTTATCTGCAAAAGACTCATTAGCGGCCCCATTTTTACTAATTGGGCCTTCGTTCCAATTATAATGTGTATCATCAGAACACCCCAGAGATTAAAAACGTGGCCCTTGTTGGACGCACCCAGATT
>JAAXWV010000153.1 GCA_013334845.1 Candidatus Roizmanbacteria bacterium
CGTCGCATTCCGGTATATTATGCAAAGCGGGTCAAGGGAAATAAAATGTATCAGGCTGCTTCTAATTTTCTACCCCTAAAACTTAACCAGGCTGGTGTTATCCCGATCATCTTTGCAGTGTCATTTGTACTATTTCCTCAACTAGTTGGCAATTTTTTGAGGTACTCGCCCAATCATACATTGGCGGCAGTTGGAACGTTTTTAGCAAACGCTTTTAATCCGAATGGATTTGTTTACAATTTCCTTTATTTCTTCCTAGTTGTCGGCTTTACATTCTTTTACACCGTTATCGTTTTCAATCCACAAAAAATATCAGAAGAAATTCAAAAACATGGCGGATTTATTCCCGGCATTCGTCCTGGTTCGGCTACGCGAATATATTTACAGAAGGTGTTGTATCGCATTACTACCGTTGGCGCTTTATTTTTAGGTATAATAGCTATCTTACCGGCGATAGTATCGAAAGCTACTGGAATTACCAATATTGTTATTGGTGGAACCGGAATTCTCATCATAGTATCAGTTGTCCTCGAGACATTTAAGATGGTAGAGTCACAAATGATGATGAGAAGTTACGAAAAATTTAATAAATAAGAAGTTTATTAGTTAGAATTTAATTATAAGAGTATGGCAAAAAAAAGCTCACGACTACAATTCGGATTGGTCTGCACCGTATGCAACAAACAGAATTACGTTGTCGAAAAAAACAAAATAAATACAACCGAGGCTTTAAAGCTCATGAAATACTGCAATAAGTGCAAAAAGCACACAGAACACAAAGAAAAGAAGAAACTCGATTAATTTTTTTACTGTTAACACATAAACTTTTTATATGAGATTAGTTTTAATGGGGATTCAGGGCGCTGGTAAATCGACACAGGGAAATCTGTTGTCAAAACAGCTTAATATTCCTTATTTATCAACAGGACATATTTTTCGCGAAATAGCAAAAGAGAAGACAAAGTTGGGCCGGTATGTAAAAGAAATTGTGACAGCCGGATTATTAATTCCTGATGAAAAAGTAATTGAGATTGTAAATAGTTATATATCTCGTCCGGAATACGAAAAAGGGTATATCCTCGATGGATTTCCACGAACTACATATCAGGCCGAGAAATTTAAAAATCACGTTGATAAAGTAATTTATCTGGAAATTCCGGATAAAGAGGCTTTGTGGAGACTCGCTTATCGAAATGAGAACCGTGATGATGACACCATTGAGGCGATCAGAAAAAGAATTGAGATTTTCCACCAGTTTACTGAACCAGTTGTCAACTACTATGACGAAATTGGAAAGATGGTGCTGCTCGATGGGACGAAATCAATAGAGGAAGTTAATATAGAAATATTAAAAAGTCTTGGAAGACAACTCGTTGAAAATCAAATACTGGAATGGGAACAGAAGGATAAGTCGATTATCGCTATCGTTGGTCTACCAGGATCCGGAAAGACAGAAGCAAGTAAGTTTTTTGAAGATAAAGATTTACCGGTTATTTCATTCGGTGCTATCCTCAATGATTATATTGACAAGCATGGATTGACCCACGACACTGCTACACACAAGAAATTGCGTGAAGGATGGCGAAAAGAACATGGCAACGAAGCGTTTGCCGTAATGAATGAAGAAAAGATTGCAAAGGCGCTTGAGAAAAACAATATTCTTATCATAGATGGTATGAGATCATGGGAAGAATATATGTATCTCAAGAAAAAATTCCCTCAGGTTCGCATTAATATAGTATCGCTGTACGCGGACAAACAGCTTCGTTATGCACGGATCTCGGGTAGGAAATATCGGAGTAACTTTGGGGAGGAACGAGACGTTGATGAGCTTTTAGGCGCCAATATGGGTGCGACTATTGCATTTGCAGATTATTTAGTAAAAAATAATTTTTCTCTTGAAGAATTACATGATAAGTTAGACGAAGTATACCGAGCGGTTTATTTCAAATAGTACGCGCATGATAGAACTTAAGACACCTGAAGAGATAAAGATCATGGCAGAGAGCGGGAAACGGTTACATGAGTCAGTACAGGAATTATTGCCTAAGATAAAAGCCGGTATTACAACATATGAGATAGATAAAGAAGCGGAACGATTAATTCGAAAAAATGGAGCTGAGCCTTCATTTAAGCGAGTCAAAGGATATAATTGGACTGTTTGTGTTCCGATAAATGAACAGATCGTTCATACACGTCCCTCCAAAAAGCGAATTGTGAAAGATGGAGATCTATTTACTCTTGATATTGGAGCTTATTATCAGGGATTTCATTCAGATTACGCAACCTCATTTGTAGTAGGGGACAGTATCGATCCCGGGATTGACCGTTTTCTTAAAGTTGGAAAACAAACCTTGGATAAAGCTATTGAAAAAGCAAAAACAGGCCACTATATTGGCGAAATTTCCAAAACCATTCAGGAAGAGATATATGGAAATGGATACTTTATCCATAAGGAATTGACAGGGCATGGAATAGGACGGGAACTTCACGAAGATCCGTTTGTGCCTGGTTTCCTTGACAGACCTGTCGAGAAAACGTATAAGATGAGGCCTGGTTTGGTGATTGCTATTGAGATAATTTACTCAATGGGCACTGAGAAAATAGCCTATGAACAGGGGGATGATTGGTCAATTGTCACTCGTGACGGAAGTCTTGCTGCTTGTTTTGAACACACCGTTGCTATTTCCGATAAAAATACGTGTATTTTGACATAATTTGTGTTACAATATAGACTTTATGAAAGATAATGTGCTTATTGTGGAGGGAGAGGTCGTCGAAAGTCTGCCTAACACCTTATTTCGAGTACGTTTATTTCAAGGAGAACGAGTGATTTTGTGCTATCTGTCTGGTAAAATGAGGAAAAATTATATTAAAATAATGCCGGGCGATAAAGTGAAAATTGAAATGACCTCGTATGATTTGGATAGGGGTCGTATTATATATCGTGTTTAACCTATGAATATACAATCATCGATAAAGAAAATGTGTGCTAAATGTCAGATAGTGAAGCGCAGAGGAAAGTTATATATTACCTGTCCCAACCCAAAGCATAAACAGCGCCAAGGGTGATTAAAATTTAATTATTTTTTGAAGAAATGGTACGTTTACTCGGATTAATATTGCCAGATGACAAGAGAGTTGATTATGCATTGACTCTATTTTACGGAATTGGATGGACTAAGGCAAAGGAAGTTCTCAATCTTTCCGGCGTTGAAGAATCAAAACGAGTAAATGCCCTCACTGAGGACGATCTAAAAAAGATACAGGCAGTGATCGAGAAAAATTATAAGGTTGAAGGAGATCTCCGCGAAGAGGTAAGTGGAAATATTAAGAGGTTAAAAGAAATTGGAGCTTATGTAGGCATGCGTCATGCTCACAACCTGCCGGTACACGGACAGAGAACACGTCGAAATGCACGCACAAAGAGAGGAAAGAGAAAAACAGTCGGAGCGTTGAAGAAAGAAGTATGGGCAAAATTAGAGCAGCAGAAGAATGCAGCCCCTGCAGCCCCAGCAAAAAAATAATTAATTAATGTCATATGAAAAAGAAAAAAGTACAAAAAACAGTAGAGAAGGGACGCATATATATTACTGCAACCTTTAATAACACCTTGGTAACCATCACAAATGAGCAGGGAAATCCCGTTGTTGTTTCCTCATGTGGAATGCATAATTTTTCGGGAACCCGAAAATCAACACCATACGCAGCTACAATCACCACCGAAGCTGCATTGCGTAAAGCGATCGCTGATTTTGGTTTAAGAATCGTTGACGTGTATGTAAAGGGAATTGGTCCAGGTCGAGAAGCATCTCTTCGGGTAGTTCGCGCTGCCGATGTTGATATAGATAGAATTATTGACATTACCCCGATTCCTCATAACGGAGTACGGCCACCGAAAATACGGAGAGTTTAAATTTAATATATTTTTATGAGATATACAGGTCCTAAAAACAGATTAGCACGAAAAGAAGGAATGGATCTCGGTTTGAAAACAGCCGGATCAAAAGCACAAGCAGGATTGCTTAAGAAGATTAATGTATTGCCAGGCCAACATGGTACCAAAGGAAGACGAAAGGTATCAGAGCATGGTCGACAACTGAGAGAGAAACAGAAACTGAGAAGTTTGTTTGGTATCTCTGAAACTCAA
>JAAXWV010000154.1 GCA_013334845.1 Candidatus Roizmanbacteria bacterium
GAAAAAGCGCGGATCTTAGCGGTGGTCGGTCTGCACGGAAATACCTTTAAACCTCATACTGGTACCAAAACCAGTGTTCTTTTTGTGCAAAAATGGAACGATGATCCTGAAAAGGGGCCCTTATGTCCAAAAACGCCCGACTATCCCATCTTTTTCGCTGTATCTGAAAAAGGAGGAAAAGACAATTCAGGAGACTATGTGTATATTAAGGGTGAAGATGGAAAAACAAAGCTTGATAAAAATGGACATTTGTTAATTGATCATGATCTCCATAACCATGGCGGAGACTTGTCTAATGGTATTGCCGAAGCCTTTATTGAATGGGCTAAAAGTGAAAAGTTGAGTTTCTGGAAATAATGCAGTACTCAATTATTAATTTTGATATCACTCGAGAAGAATCGGACTTTAGATTGGATGCAGAATATTATCATCCAAAATATATACACTTAGAAAAAGATATCAATAGTCTTAACTCAAATTATTTTGGTACCCTTGTTGATGAAATACGGTGCGGCCCATTCGGATCTACCGTACTATGTGATTCATATATGGCCGATGGCGTTGTGGTCGCGAGACCATTTAATTTAGTAAATTGTTCTCTTGAAAGGGAAAATTTAGTCTATATTCCTGAAACAGAAGCAAACGCAAAAAAACTGAAGTTTTATCAGGAAGGCGATATCTTCTTCTCTAGAGTAGGAGATGTTCGTTGTGGTATAGTGCCAAAATTTTCACAAAAAGTAACTATAAGCCCTAATATTATTGCAGTAAAAGTAAATAAGAAGAAAATTAACCCGTATTACTCTACTATATTTTTCAATACTAAATACGGCCTTCCTCAAATAGAACGAGGCTTGAAAGTAGTCGCACAACCAACAATACAAACTGATCTAATTTCTAAAATTAGAATAGTACTTTTATCATCGCAATTTCAACAGAAAATAGAGACAATTTTTGTTCATTCTCTGAAATTAAACGATCAGTGCAAAGAAAAATATAAAGAAGCCGAAAATATTCTCCTCTCTGAATTAAACCTTTTAGGTTGGAAGCCAAAACATACGCTCTCCTTCATAAAAAAGTTTTCTGAAACACAAACTACCCATCGTATTGATGCAGATTATTTTCAACCAGCATATGAAGAAATTATCCATGCAATTAGACATTGTAAAAATGGATATAAAAAACTCAACGAAATAGTATCTATAAAAAAATCAGTAGAACCTGGTAGCTCTGTATACAGAGAAAGTGGGGTCCCTTTTGTTAGAATCAGTAATCTTTCAATGTATGGAATAACAACAGACAACCAGCAATACATCTCTGAAGACCTTTACAAAGATCTAATTAAATATCAACCTAATATAGGCGAAATCTTGCTATCAAAAGATGGCACACCAGGTATTGCCCTTCATTTAAAGGAGGAACCGAAAAAAATGATTCCTTCAGGAGGAATACTTAGGCTATCAGTAAAAGACACTAGCATTCTACCTGAATATTTGACTCTAGTGCTCAATTCCATACTTGCCCAACAACAGATTTTAAGAGACGTTGGCGGCTCAATTATTATTCACTGGCTAACAGATCATATTGAAAACACTCTTGTTCCTGTATTAGACGAAAAGATACAAAGAAATATTACCGATATCGTTAACTCTTCCTTCCAAGCAAGAAATCAATCTAAAGCACTCTTAGAGATTGCTAAAGAAGGAGTTGAGATGGCAATCGAAAAAAATGAGCTGGAAGCAATAGATTGGATAAAAAATCAGGTAGCAGAATTGGGTCTTGCGCTCGAGGATTGAGGATCTACTTGACAAAAGCATGATCGACCAGTTGTCTAGCATGTTACAATTTCTTACAGTAACTCTTTTCATTTGTTTGTTATTATATAGCTATGGGAAAAGGAGTCAAAAATATCAAGTCCTTAGGGGGAAAAACTACTAAAGTTGCACCTCTTCGGGCTATCGAAAAGAAATATGGCAAGGATACCGGAACCACTTCACAACAAGAAGCAGATAAATTTATGGAAAAAAATATATACCCTTCATTAAGAGATCTTATGAAAAATGGCTATAACGCTTGATGCAGCTATCACTTCAATTCCTTCTTCATTAGTTATAGAAAAGCGCTTTTCCTTCGTTAACGACAAAATACTACGTGAAAACATTGTAATCACTATGCGCCATATCATGCTACTAAACACAATTGCAGAAAATGTAGCGCTCACCGGAACATTTGTATACACAGTGTGGAAAGATATGATGCTGCATACCAGTATGATCGTTGAGGGCTGTATCCACTATTTTTTACTAGAATTAATCTCGCGTGGAACAATAAATGCTGATGATGTTATGCCCAAAGACTGGCAAGATGTAAATTCTATTGACTTATATAATATATCGCCTGACGAAAAGGTTTGTGGCGTTATTAAAAGACAAAAAACGGAGAAACTAAGCAGAAATACACAATTTATTATCCTAAATAGAGCTTGTTTAAAAGGGAAGGCATTTGATAGGAAAATATTTGAAATAGCTGAACGCATCCGAACAAAACGGAATCATATACATTTGGAAGGTTTATCTTTTGTCGATACATTATACGAAAAAAAGGATGTCGATGAAATATTTAAGGATACGAAAACTATATTAACCCATATCGCTAAAACACTGAAGTGATAAAAACGGGTGTGAAGATAGAGATACAGGCTCTTATTTTGCATCTTGGTCGGCATTCAGAAAATATGAAAAAGGTGATTTACTTTATTACAATCTCATCAAGAAGAAGATAGTTGAAGAAAATAGCCTTTTTGGCTAATATACGACAAAACCCTAACCGCTATTTACTAGGTATTCCCTAGAGAGGAACCATCCGGAACCCCACGATTAGGGGATTAGTGATCGATATATTTAGGCTGTTGTGAAAATAAAAAATAATACTGACAAATATGGAACTATCACCCCCTGAACAACTTATCAAGCAGGAAAAAGTAGAAGCCGTATGGAATAAAGATCGGCAGGCATTTGACACGTGGCTAAAATCGGACAAGCCGCATACCACTCTCGAACTTCCACCGGAGGCTCTTCGGCATCTTGCTATCCCGAAACGAATTCTTGAACTTGCTGACGACCCCGAAAAAGTGAGACTTCTCCCCATTTTGCAAGAGCCTCACAAGTCAGGTCTCTTCGTCGTAGAAAGAAAAAGTAAACCGGTGACTGATAAAGATGAATTGGATAATTATCTCCATGAATTAGTGGAAGCAGGTGGTAACGATACTGAAGTCGAGTTACCTCCAACAATAGATCAATATCATGCTGAATACCCCATGCTGCAGGATCTCACCTTATATGATCAAGTACTACTTGACCTGTTGTTCACTTCGTGGGGTCCCGATAATTTACATGTCGTGCGTTTTTTTGATAGACCACAATTTCGAGGACTCGGAGTAGGAAAATCATTTTATAGCCAACTTCGTCAAGCTACGCAGGAAATGGGATACAGATTTCTTACGGGCTACAACGACAAAGGTAATATAGGTTACTTTACTCAAATACTTGGGCGCCACACACTGAGCGAGATACGACCAGAACTACGCAGCGTATTGGCAGGTGATGAGTTTGATGATGGAGAATTAAAATATTTTACCATTGACTTTCTCCTGGAGAATGATGCTGAACAGTTTTTATTAAAGCCTCCTCAGGCCAAAATTACGTAAGTTTCGTATACTTCGTTGCGTTGCCGCGGGACTTCTCTACCGGATACCGGCGGGAGGCTTCTTTCAGTTTTTCAGCCGAGGCTTTTTCGAGATCAATTCCGGTTTTATCAGCCAGAAGGACAAGATAATGGAGTACATCGGCCAGTTCGTCTGATAGCTCTTTTTTAAACTCGGGATTTTGGAGATCTTTTTCAATTTGCTCTTTCGTTTTCCAGAGAAACAACTCGAGAGTTTCACCAGCTTCGATCGAAAGCGCTTCAGCGAGATTCTTCGGGTCATGGAACTGATCCCAATCCCGTGCCGCACTGAATGCTTTCATTGCCTGCTGAACATTTTTGAGACTGTTTCCCATACGCTCATTCTACTACATTTTGTCCCCATCTCAACCACATGCTCACGTTTGTTATACTTATTTCATGAGCGTTCTACTTGGAAAAAC
>JAAXWV010000155.1:0-3227 GCA_013334845.1 Candidatus Roizmanbacteria bacterium
CGCTTTCCTCAGGCCCTTTGTCTTTGCCATGAAGGATGGCATCACCTGCCCCCATGCTCCCGCAGTACCAAGGCTGATCAGGTCCAATTCGTGGTTGTCCTGGTGCTTCAATGCAGATATCATTTTTCTTACTACTGCATCTGCATTATTGTTTTTTCCGGTTGTCATGTATCCAGCTATTCCAGCCACCTTCTCCTCCTACTTGCCCGGAATGTGTGCGGGCGTCAAAAGTTTTTCCAGAAAAGGCACGTCAACAAAAAGCAATGCAATTAAAACAAGAAAACAAAAGGAGGTATACAGCATGAGACCTTTCACTTTATAAAGCTTTTCAGGATATTGGGCAGGGCTGTCCGCCCAAAAACCCATCCTCATGTATAGGGGAATAAAACCTGCAAGGAAGGGGATACTCAATACAAGCTCGAGCCTGTAACGGGCTATAAATATGCCGAAGAAAAAGCTGAAGGCAGAGGCATAATAAACGATACTCAGTATGAGCCTGTACTCATTATAATAAGCAAAGGACTTACGATACGATGCAGCAACGGCAGGATCGCCGATCCGTTTGTATTCGGCAAACCGTTTTATCGCCATAAAGAAAGCCCCGATCATCCAGTAGGCCATAACAAGCGACAATGTAGGAGGATACTGATCATTGACTGCAAACCAGCCCAGACAAAGCCTGATGGAATTATTGATCGCTTCAGAAAGGACGTCAAGGTAAGGAATATCCTTCAGTCGAACAGGAGGGATGTTGTACAGAAACCCCATAATCAGAAGAAACAGAAGGGAGTAGAAAAAAAAGCTATTCAGCTGCCATCCGATAGCCAAGCCGAGCACTGCAAGAACTATCCATTGAATATAGGCAATTGTAACATTCACCTTCCCTGACGGGATAGGACGGTTCTTTTTTATAGGATGAAAGCAGTCTTTTGGGGCATCCAGTATTTCATTGATAGTGTAGTTGCTCGATGCGATCAGACAGGTTGCAATCAAAGCAATAAGCAAAGGGAAAAGAATGTGCAACGATAAGAGGCTGGGAGCGTCATACAATGCAAAGACAACGCCTGGAATCATGAAAACATTTTTAAACCAGTGATCAGGTCGAGCAATCTGTATATAGGGGATAACTGAATGGATGAAGCCTTTTTTATTCGTCATTTTTTCCCCTCATACCTCCTTCTTATTGAAAAAACCGCGCACTATAAGACATCTCATTCCTGCATTTAAGGCGCCTCGTTCGTCAACATCCCTTCGGTCTCCCACATAGAGAATTTCAAAAGGCTTTAACCCCATTTGATCTGCCGCCACCAGGAAACCGTTTGATTTCGGTTTAAAGCCACGAACCTCCGGGGTTTTGGGAGATACGGCTATTGAAATAAATTGTTGTAAGCCAAGGCTTTTGAGCTTGCAATCACTCACGGGATAATCTGAATAAACGCCGAGTTTCATCCCTGTTTTGTGTAAACGTTCAATCTCAGATGTGATGGACTTTCTTCTGAAAAGCCGAATAAAGGGAAGCGGTTTTCTTTCAAACCATTCATCAATGACAGAGCTGACAAAATTGAAAGACTCCCCTGTCCTTTGTGCCGTAAGCATCAGCTGTTCTTGCAAGCAGCAGCGTAATGTACCATTATATATACGCAGGATTTCCTGAGATTTCCTGTAATGAATGATTACTGAAAGTTTTCTCAGCAACTCCATAGGTCTGTGTATATTTGAGCTTATCAGAAGTATGGCCATACATATTCTAACAGGAGTTTGATGATACAAGGTACCATCAACATCAAAAAGCACACCTTTTACATCGGGAATATTAATCCCTACCTTCTTGTTCCACATTGAGCGATCAGAGGCTTATATGTTTCCGAATCATTGGGCCAAGGAATCTCGTTGAAAAGACCGGCAGTCTTTTCCAGAAAGTAACGGCAAGGCCAAACTTTTCCTTGTCAGCGGCAGAGCTCCTTGGGAGCGACTCATTAAAACCGACACTGTGCCAACACAATTGCTCGGGAACGGCTCCCCATTGCTCCTTAAACTTATAAGAGCCCTCCCCAGGCGATGATCGCCCGAAATCAAAAACTGTACAGCCAGAGCTGCAGGCGAATTCGAGCATTGACCAATAGAGGAGCATGTTAGGGCATAAGCTTTGATGTTTTCTCAATGAGGAAGCCCATGGATTTGACAGTTTTTCCTTGAATCCGAATGTCAAACCTCCGGCAAGTCTTGTATTATTTTTATATACTATGCATAGACGGGCATAGTCTTTGAGCTCCCTCAAAATATTTCTGAAAAAATTTTTCGAATGTATCGGAGAGCCAAGATCCCTCATATTAACCAGCATAACCTCATAAAAGTCATCAAGAAGCTCTATACCTCCAATGCTTGAATGAAGACCGATCTTTTTCGGCTTACCGATTTGACTTCTCAATTTAGATTTGAATGATTCCATCAAAGTTGATGCCGATTCAGGAAGCGGTAAAAGCATCCGTACCTTATGAGTATTTACAGAGTACCTGCAGTTAATGCTTCCAAGCGAATCAATCTCAATCATGGGGATGGAGGCAGGATGACGCATCTCAAAATTATCTACTCCAAGCTCCTGAGCAGTCTCGATTGCACGCGAAAGAAGCTCAGCAGAGCTTGCCCTGTCATTGGACAGTATACCGGCATAATCAATATAAGGCAATGATACGAGTGACTTTCCAAAAATAAAATTCTTCAAGTAAAATAAGGGAAGTATTCCGGTTATCTTATCTTTGCCTGCATTCTTGTCGTATTTTCTTGCTATCAAATAGTAAGCTTTATGCCCATAGGCAGACTCGATGATCCTTTTCCAGGCAAACAAATGATAGACAGAGCCATGCGGATGAGAAACGACATAGTCATCCCATGCCCGGCTGTCATCAGCGGAACATAGACGCACATCAGGCTTTGTATAAAGCAGCCCTAAATCCGTTTCAGTTGATACCAAGAATTTCCCGTACCGGAGCAAACTGCAGGTTGTCAAGCAGGTATCTGACTTTACCTTCAGTTTTTGAGATATTCAGGTAATGACGAGATCTTGATTTCAGGGAAGCCTTGATTCTCGGCTGGTCCGGATCTATCTCCCAGGGATGAAAATAGACAATTGCAGGCTGTTTCTCTCTTGAATTCACAAACTGTATCGCCCTATGTATGAGCGATACAGGGAAAAGCCTTAAATACCCACCACCAGCTATTGGCAGGTG
>JAAXWV010000155.1:3237-4134 GCA_013334845.1 Candidatus Roizmanbacteria bacterium
ATTGAGGAAGGATTTCTCTATGATTCGAGTATCTTTCCTGTAAAACATGATATATACGGTATTCATAACGCAGTACGGTTCCCGCATGAGATCAAAAGAAAGGTTAAAAGTCGTTAAAGGAAATTCTTTTATCTTACCGGAAGATCTTTTGATCTCATGCGGGAACCGTACTGCGTTATGAATACCGTATATATCATGTTTTACAGGAAAGATACTCGAATCATAGAGAAATCCTTCCTCAATAAGGATGTCCAATGCCCATAATGAGTTACTCGTGATGGAATAGCTGGGAGCTCTATAACCGTTGACACGATCGCCAATTATATCTTCAAGCAGCATTTTTGATTTTTTTATATCAGATCTGAACCGCCGGGGACCGATATGATATACCAGCTCATGCCCATAGCCGTGGCAGGCTATCTCATGCCCTCGCTTTCCGATCTCTTTTACAAGAATAGGAGCTTTTCCGGCAACCCATCCAAGAACAAAAAAAGTAGCCTTTACCGAATAACTATCCAGAATATCGAGTATGCGATATGTGTTATGCTCGACCCTTGTGGGATAACCGTCCCAATCCTCACGCCTTACAGCCTTCTCAAAGGCTGTAACATGGAAATAGTCCTCAACGTCAATTGTTAAGGCATTATTCATTGCTGAATTCCCATTTTGTATGCTGTCGGAAAAAGACAATTACCCGACTTTGTCAGAATTTCTTGGAAAGCTTGAGAATAACCCTGTTATTCCTGTAGTTGGAAGCCTCCTCAAAGGAAGAATGTACATAATCATAGCTGTAATCTAAAGCTACTACCGTATCTCCATAGAAGTTCCTGTCCAGGCCAAGATTAAACAAATATCTGCGTGTGCTGATATTCTTGTTCTCGGACTCATCGGTTATTT
>JAAXWV010000156.1 GCA_013334845.1 Candidatus Roizmanbacteria bacterium
CGGGGACCCCAAAAGATGTAGCACTTACACTAAGGTTGATTATTTCTCTTTCCGCCGCCTTGCGACACCGAACAGACCGGCAAGACCGGTACCTAGCAGGCGGTTCTGCTGGGTAAGATGTTGCTTCTCAGAACTCTCTCATCATGAACGACCACAAAACCGGTCGAGAAAAACTAAAACCACAATATACTACTCTATATGGAAAGCCATTCATTCCCGGCGGGCCTGAATTTAATACGCACTCAGGAGAAATGGTCGTGCTGGAGGTCAACCATAACGAAAATGAGCTAACGGAATAGATTTTGCGAAGATTCGAGCAGTTAAAGTAGAGGAGTTTTCTCATTATCTGCCTGCGGTAGCCCATGCCCTAGGTTTATGTGACAACGTTTTGAGTCACCAATTGTTTTTTGATCTTTGGACATAGAAAGAGGCGGACTTAAAACTTTTAGACTTGGCCTGGCGGGGGGCACGTTGGCATCTGTGAAGAATCCGTGCTTTTTGTTGCAACTCGATGGTTGATCTAGAAATTAGCTTTGAAAGATGGGTATAGTTGCCACCACGCAACTGATCAAACCCGGGATCGCGTCAATGTTGAGTAAGTGGATGATAAACACCTCGTAGAGAGCATGGCGGAAGGAAAGTTGTAATCCACAACCTTCCTCTGACCAGAACCCACAAGGCCATTTCAATTTCATCCTGTCGATATTGCATACTTTTTATTTGCATTTTTTCGTAAAAAGACAAAAAAATCCCCGCTGATTTTGTAAACCAGCGGGGACCCCAAAAGATGTAGCACTTACACTAAGGTTGATTATTTCTCTTTCCGCCGCCTTGCGACACCGAACAGACCGGCAAGACCGGTACCTAGCAGCAGCATGGTGGCAGGCTCTGGGACAGGAGCACCCCCACCAACGACATCATTCGAGCACCAAGGTGAATACGCAACAAAAAAACCACCAGTTAATGCAAGTCCACCACCATTTAAGTTTGAAAAATCGTATGTAATAAGCCAATCATCTGACACACCACCAATAGCAGTATAAGAAGGTCCAAAAGTACTGTTAAGTGTTGTTAATTTTGATGAATTAATGCTGTTTGGATTGCCTTGTCTACCACTTGGGTCAGTTGTGTAAATGTATTCGTTGGTGAAACTATTGACCTTAGAGAGTGTTCCATCATTATTAGTATAACGGGTAGAATCCCTCACAAAATAATCCCAGCTGTCCCAAGTCGCACCGGTAGTGTAGTCAGTATTAATAAAAAGTGAGTCAAACAGCTCCCTGGTATCACCGTCTAGCAAAATTTCTACTTTGGTAAGTAGGTTTGAGGAGTTATCAAAGTAAACGGACATTTTCTCTACCAGGGGTTTCCCGTGTTCGTCATGACCACTGAGGGTTGGGTTAAGTGAAGCATCATTGTTCCAGTTGTTCCATCCGCCACTCGCCTGTCCTAGTGAATCATCAACAGTGAAGACCATAGGTGCAGCGTTTACATTGTTACTGAGCAGAAGAACTGTTGCTGCGGCCAAACTGAGTCGTGTTATAGTTTTCATAAATACATCCTCCTGAAATAGTAAATAATTCGTTAATTTCTTCCTCGGTTTACACAATGTGTTGACATTTATTAGCAAAATTCTTGCCAGATTTTAGTGTTAACACGAAAAAATATCATTTAAGTTGTGTTTTTAGTACCTTAAGCAAGTGCCATGCTTTAACGAAATCGCCCAATCTCAATTCGCTCAAGATGCAAAGTATGGTTTATTGCTAACCCGTAAACAACCTTCTATATCAATGATATTAAAGCATATATAGGATACATGCCGGTTTTTGAATCAACAGCAAATGGAGGTTTTGTAGCATATGGTGGCATCGTAGCTGGAAGAAAGAAAAACCCAAATATTTGGACTATATTTCCGTTTAATCGGAAATTTCCTTCCAGTTTTCTATAAAAGCAGCATCAAAATGAAATGCGATTTCTCACTCAGGATGAACCGGGAGTGGCAAGCAAATTGAAAGGGTGGCAAAAACACCCAAAAGGCAATTTTTATGTGTCTCCGAGTGAACAACCAACTGGAGAAAAAATGTGCCTGTACTCTTGAATACCGCAACTAAAAGTGAGATGATTAATACAAAGGTAGCGGTTTCGATTCTCCGGCACCCATCACGAAATGATATTAGTTTAGTATTCCATAGAGTTGAACGCCAAAGGACATCCTGCTCAGCCTAAAAAATTCTGTCAAAAATCTGATGTACATTATAAAAAAACCCTTAATCACCATTTTCCGAAATTCCGATAACAACAAAATCCTACGATTCTATTGTGATATATTCAGTCATGTTGGGAGTGATGGCTTACAATATTTTTTCCGTTCATCATACCTAAAAAAATGATACAGACAAGTCTGTTGCATATTGCTTGGAGGACAGAACATGCCGAACAAACAGCGCCTAGGTGACATTCTCATTGAGAAGGAAATTCTCTCAAAGGATATACTCGACCAGGCCTTACGCGCCCAAGTTGGCGGAAACCGCAGGCTTGGTCATATTCTGGTACGAATGAAGGCCATTACCGCCGATCAACTAGCAGAGACACTCTCTGAGCAACTAGGCATTCCTATTTGCAACATCGGCGACAAGTTTTCCCCGAAAGTGAAAAAAATCTTGCCGCGTTATCTCTGCCGCCAGTATGACGTCTTGCCGCTGGCCGAGAAAAACAATAACATCCTTGAACTGGCGATGGCGAATCCTGCCGATGTCGAAGCCATCTACGATCTGGAAAACTATACCGGCAAGGTCATTGAACCGCTCCTCGCCCGCCATTCAGAGATCGAGCAGGAAATTACCCGACGTATCTCCAAGGGTTGGAAAGATTATTTTTCACCCCAAGCCAACACTCGCATTACCCGCATAGCGGTGGCGTGCTGCCTAGCCCTGGTTATTGTCCTCGGCGGCTTTACTTATCGTTTTTATCAAACCGCCACCTACGGTACGGTAACGGTGTCGACGGAATCGACCCTCTACAAAAACCATGACCTGATGCTCGATTTTGACAAAACCGGAAAAATCACCCTGCTTGGCCGGGGTGCCTTTGCAAAAGGCTTCTATTCGGTGTCGTTTAATGATAAAGAAGCGCTCCATGCTTTCCTGCGCAGCAAACAGTCCGATTTATCCGGAAAACAACAAATTTGGACCGATTGGGTGCTTGCCAAACAGTCGGTCGCCCCAACAGCAGCCCTAGCCGTGAGTAAATGAATTAACGACATTAACCTTGTAATTCGAATTACAATAATTGCACCTTTCATACCCAAAACAATAGCTTTTATTGCAAAAATTATGTCCTCTACAGAATTCAAGATTTTCAAAATCAAACAACACGTTAAAATTGCATTATAAATTTCCTATTGTTTGGTTGGGCATGGAACTTGCTTAATCGGAGGCATGGTCACAACAAACAACATACAGCTCAGCAGACCGCGCCGATATTACCAACATATTTTACTGCAAGATGAAGCGGTGATGGATCGATACACTAGCAAAGAATGCGTACCTCTGGCGAAATTGGCTTGCAATGCACACTGAATTGATCGTCACAGCAACTCACCAATGAAGATATCACAACTCTACAGAAAATTCCTCACGGTCAACTGGCAATATAAAAGCCTGCGTGCTGGTTTTCTTGACACGATGATTCTTCTTTGCACCCTGGTTTTTTACCTCCTTACGGTATCGTTAGCAGAGGCAAAGGATTACACAATTGCCTGGTCTCCCAGCCCCGAACCTGTTGAAGGCTACAAATTTTATTACAAAAGAGGTGGCAATGCCGGCCCCCCATTCGATGGAACCGAATCCCTTAAAGGTCCATCACCGATACCAGCAGGTAAAAAAACGATCTTTACTATCACTGGCCTGGCGGATAACACACCATATCACTTTGCTCTGAAGGCTTATAGCGGCAGCGAAGAGAGCGAATTTTCTCCAGTTGTTTCGGTTTTCACCAACCTCCTTGAACTTGCCGCCATTATTAAACCACTTAACCAGCTAGGCCAGGCACCCTTTACCGTCGTGTTCGATGCCGGACAATCTACCGGACCCATCTCCACCTATTCGTGGAACTTTGGTGATGGCGGATCAGGT
>JAAXWV010000157.1 GCA_013334845.1 Candidatus Roizmanbacteria bacterium
TTTGTACCGCCACACCATATAAAAGGTAAGCAAAAGTAAAAGGGTAGTGATCGAATGCTGGTAAATAGTAATTGCATAGCTCCAAGAGGTTGTTGCAAAGCCAAAAATCATTACTGAAGCCAGAGAAGTCCACAGAGGGAGTCGAAGTGTGTGACGTGCAATCAGAAACAGAAAAATGAGCGAGAGAGCGGTACAGAGGGGAATGGTGGCGTAAGCCAGGAGCATATTTATATTCAGTGATGTACCCAATATATACAGAGGCATTATGAGATAGGAGATACCCGGAGGAAAATAACTGTAAAATTTTCCTTTCAGATATCCGACGTCGGGAGCAGAGAAGTCCGCGTAATCTTTCGGGAGATCGAACCGGTGCAATGAAAGCATCGCTACTGTCTGACTAAACGTAGCGCGTTCATGTGAAGATTCAAAAGGCCGCGTAGCGGCTGTAAACTTCTGAAATTCAGCAACCGTTTTATAATTCCCCATGCTTCCTTTCATCGTAAGCCCGTAAAACAACAAACTGATTACAAAAATCGTCAATGTCAGGAAAAAAGTTCTCATATAAATCGATGCTTCAAACGTTTATAAAAAGCATATAAGCCATAATGGTTCTCAACAAGCGCATATAAGCGTTGTCGAGTTTTGTACATACTAAGTAAATAGTGAGACGTCCAACTATTGCGGGTAAATTCTACCGTGTAGAGTTGACGGGTTTTTTTCGTAAAAAACGATTTAAACCGGTCATATCCTTTTCCAAAATCCAGCTCAGGCGAGCCTTTCTGACGCATGTAATCCAACAAACTAAATAATAGATAAGCTCCGGGGCTATAGTATTCAAATCCAGGCATATAAGCTTTCTGACTCCCTTGATATACAGAGCCGCACACATAGCCAAGAGAGTATGCAATCAGCTGCTCTCCAGCGTAGAGAATAGAGATATGCATATTTCGGGGAGCTTTCGTATATAAAAGCTCAATAAACTTACGTATATCTTCATGACCGAATATGCTTCGCCCTTTCTGTTGCTTGACACTTTTCTGATCCAGTTCAAATATTAACTGTAACGTCGGGATAGAGAAATCCTCACAGTGAACAGCGCGGAATGCTTGGGGAGATCGGGAAGATCGACGCATAATTTTGTTTCGCATATATTCAGGATATTCTCCGTACGGCCCATCAGAAAAATCAATGTAAGCGTTCAAATCGCTCTTTATCATACGTGCCGTAGTAATGAATTCCCTCAATGTACTGGCTTCGTGCTTTAATAATCCTGTGAGCCATACGTTTCTCAACTCGGCAATTTTTGAAACCAATAACTTCACTACCTCTTTGTGCGTAAAATCGCAGAGTATCGATGATCTATCACCTAACTCATGAATTGGCGTAGCATACACAAGAATTCCATAGTGATTACACTCAAAAAATGGTGCGATTGCCAATAATTGGTCATCTTCATAAACACATACAAGCCTAATACGCTCAGGCTTAAATACATCCATTGCAGCAACAAACCAATAGGGGGAGTTCATTATTGTCGTGCTCTGCATCTTCAGCCAGAGTTGCTCCCACTGTTGTTTCAAATGATCAGATAGCACGGTATAAATTACGGCTTTCATTATATCTTGTCGGGAACAAATAATACTTCCTTATGTGCCGGAACGATGCCGCCCGGAAATAGTCCATTTACTTGCGAAGCGTAACAGTTCACCATTAGCTGTTTTTCCTCTATATCGGCGGGAGTTGACATTGCCCGATAGTCCTCCGGATGCTGCCCGAAATCGTTGTGGCGCAGTGAGTAGGGGAAATCAACGTAATATACAACTTTCGAGAAAAGCTCTTCACACACCATCCGAGTAATAACGTGATCTACATGTTCCCCGATTCCAAAGGGAGAGATCACTATTGCATGGGGAGGAATTCGCTTTTTTAACTCTTTCTTGATCTGATATACAACATCATCTGCCGCCGCCATCTCACCTTTCATTATATGGAAACGATATGTGGGGTAGAGATGATTAAACTCCGGAAGGATCTTTCCCAACCAATTAGACTTTTCCTTCTTTCTGAATAGCGCATCCGGTATTCCCAAATAGATATGTTTTGCCCTAATTAATGCGAGTGCTTTTTGATCTTCCTGAATGCGTTTTCGAAATAACGTTACCGCATCGGTACATCCTGAGTCGCTAATAAACTTGCGGGCGGATAAAGTATACGGTGCAGGCGCTCCTTTGGTAAAAATAGACACTACCGTAATTTCTGCCTCCTCTTTTATCTGTGAAAGGAATGTCCCCATCGAAAGCAACGCGTCGTCCAGATGAGGCGAGATAACAAAAACCTGTTTGTGCTTAAAAATCGAGTTGTTCATAGATGCTGTTGGCTCAACTGCTCAAATCGGTGTAACAGCCCCTCCAGGGTATTTTGACTTACAAATGCGAGTCCCTCCCGTCCAAGCTTTCGTTGGAGCGGTACGTCGTGGTGGAGGGTATTCATGGCGGTACTTAGTTCCTTAATCTCGTAGGGGGGTATCTGAAGAGAAGCTGTTATCGGCACCCATGATAGCTGTGGAATAGAAAAGATAATCACTGGTTTTCCATGACTAAAAGCCTCAAGTACGGTAAGTGGATAGGTATCGAATCGTGACGGGACAATTACCGCACTGGCGCTCTCCAATAATCCTTGTTTTACAGCACCACTCGCTCTTCCCACATAGGAAATACGATGTGAAGATGAGCTATTATTAATAAGTTTCATCAATTTCTTTAGTTCCTTCGGCTCTCCATTTCCTGCAATAACGAGTGGTGGTTTTTGAGCGTCAGGAATCAATTCGTAAGCTTTTAACATTAAATCTATTCCCTTTTGCCCCATATCGATCCGCCCTAAAAAGAGGAGATGAGCTGAAACATCTTTTACGTGAGAAGAGATGGAATCCTTCCGAACTCCGTTTGGAATTACCGAAACGATGCACGATGGATTCATTTTTATCATGAGTTTCTCCATGTAGGGCGACAATACAACTGCACGAGGATAATTTCGAGCGAGCAGTCGTTCAAGCCAATGAAATGGCAGCTTATATTTTCGCTTCATCTCATTACCGCAAAACATGTGAATCCAGATGGTGAGCGGTTTTTTTACCATGAGTGGTAGTAATGAGAAGGTAAATGGTGGGGTAGAGGACTCTATCCATAAATCATAGTTACGTCGAAATACGTAAGGAAGAAGTGCTGCCTGATAAATGAGCTGTCCGATTTGATGCCCGAATAAATCCGACCCCACCCGAACACATTCAATACCGTCTATCATTTCATTTTTTGCTCCCCTGTACGTACCGGTTATCAAAATTACCCGTGACTTTTGAGAAAATTGTTTAGCTAACTCAAAGATACAGGCAGCGCCGCCACCACCGTAAACCGGATTTTTAAGATCATCATAACAAGAGATTATGATAGTTTTACGGCTAGTTCTTGATTCCGCTCCCATCTTAGTTGAGGATGATATTTCCCAGAGGGAAGTGACTCGCTTCGGTTTGAAGGTTGTAAGAATACTTAAAACAAACCCCAATACGAGCGATGGTATTACATACAATGGCTGATAGTAAAAGGATTTGAACATCCCGATACATTTATACTTCATTGGAATAATAGATACCTGATTCACCCTCTCACCAAATAACTCTTCCAGTTTGTCTTGTCTTGTTCCAAAGGCTCGATTTGCCAACCTAAAATATTCCTTGAAGCTAGAGATCGCCCAATAATAGATGACAGGAGTAAGGGAGAACCGAAAACCCTCTTGTTTCTTAGCCATAAGGTAGAGGTATGTACGTTCATCCAGAACCTCCGGCGGAATGCGAAGATCTGCCACAAAGGACCCTCGGAAAAGAGTCGCACCGCTGTATAAGTTTTGAACATGATCTTGCCGAGGAACGCTAAGCCGAATGTAATCCCACGTTTTGAAAACAGCATATATCACCTTTCCCGCAAAGTTTGCCGGGCGAAGCAACTCCTGGTGCAAGGATATAAGTTGAGCCTTCGGATCAGCCTCCACTTTTGCCATCACTTTCTTAAGATACTCGCTGTCGCGTAGTATCATATCTGCGTCAAAAACCATGAGAAAATCGGTACGTGTCCG
>JAAXWV010000158.1 GCA_013334845.1 Candidatus Roizmanbacteria bacterium
TGGAATTGCCGGATGGGGGCAACCCCGGTCGAACCGGCTATAATCCGCAGAATGATTCCACGTATGAACATATACTATGTGAATCGAAACGCTCAATCGAACGGAGACCATGAAGTCCACGTCTTGGGCTGCAGTTTTTTTCCCGCATGGGGAAATGCCGTCTCGCTCGGGCCCTGCCTGAATTGCCAGGAGGCGATTCGTAAAGCGCGTCAGCGCTTCTCGCAGTGCAACGGCTGTGCATACTGCGTCAGCGAATGCAACACGGATTAACGTATTTCAAATCGGAATAAGAATGAACTTCTTTCTGATTGTGACAATGCGTCAAAAATAACATGAACACAAATATGTAAAAAGCGGACGAGGAAACAAGCCTCTCCGTTTTTTTATCCGATTTCGCCCGAACGCTACCCTTATACAAGCCATGAAAATCGACGAAACGGAATTTCAGCTTTCCTTAGCAATCCCGATGATTCAGCGAACATCGATCTAAGTATTCCCCTCCGCCCCGACGACCGAGACGATAAACGGGATTTCACCGGGAAATCATGGCGTATCCAAGGCGAAATGTCTTGCCATTTTCAAGTTCGGGAAAGAGAGGAAGATGTACCTGACCCGTTTTTCTGTTTCTTAGTTATTAATTACACCCTTTTCTTTTAAACTGATATATTCACTATGGGTCACTATCAAATGATCTATAACCGAGATACCGAGTATTTTTCCTGCTTCTACCAATCGACGAGTTGTAATAACATCATCTGCTGATGGCGTCGGATCACCAGACGGATGGTTATGCGCTATAACAACATGCGCCGCATTGTTTAAAACTGCCCTCTTAAATACTTCACGAGGATGTACAAGGCTCGCATTTAAAGTACCAACAGAAACATCATCAACTATCAATTTATTCCGAGTGTCAATACAGAGTATCGTAAAATGTTCCTTCTTCTCTTTCCCAATTCGTTGCTTCAAGTACTCAAATATCAATTGCGGAGAATCAAGCGACACACCATTGGAAATATTTTCGCACGCGTATCGCCCGGAGACCGCTTGAATGAGTTTTATACCGAAGGCATTAGACGGCCCAATTCCCTTAATTTGTTGGAGTTCTTCTAAAGTTGCATCCAGTACCCCATTCAATCCTTTGAATTTCCCAATAGCCAACTTTGCTTCTTGTTTGCAATCTTTTCGAGGTGTTCCGAGTGTTAAAAGTAACTCGATAATTTCGTAGTCAAGAAACCCGTCAAGGCCGGACTGTAAAAACCGCTCTCGTAACCTTTTTCGATGACCCTCATTCTTGTTCATTTTTACAGCCGCTGCTGCCATACTCATTACATACCATCCGTGTTTACTGAAACACCGTCTGGAATATCTTTATATGTAACTGATTCTGTTTTTGTTCGCTGCAAACGTTCTTTGAGATACATTTGTGTCTCAGGATCAGTGGAATAAACATAACAACCCTTCATGCCACGGGTCATGAGGGTGCGGTACGTGTTCTTGATTATCATATCAGCTGCAGCTTTTGCTTTTGCCGAATCTTCCTTGAAAAGCTTCTTGTATCCAAAGATAGATTTGTCTGAACTTGCTCGCTTTGTTGCGTCAGTGATAATAACCCCATCACGCACGACCATATCAGGGCCGATAAGCACTCCAACATAATCAAGTTCAAGACCCTGACATGTATGTATGCATCCAACTTCATTAACAGATTCAGGGTGAATAATCCAGGCCTGCCCATGTTGACTCAAGTTCCATGTAGCAGAATAATCGCCAACCACGATATCTTTCAAGTTCGAATTTTTTTTACTGATCCAGTTCCAGCAATAACCCGCCAGCATACGAGCCTTGTTTGCAATAGCGTTCTTCTGAATGATCAAATCATGAATATTCCTTGGACTATCCATCGCTTGGAAGTCAAAATCTATTCCTTCCAACGACTCATTTGCTGTTGATTTAATCTGAAGAATATCATCAATCCACGCAAGATACCCATCTGAACCATTACATCTAAATTGTGACCCAAGCTCAAGAGAAGTCACCTTTGCTCCTATATTTTCCGCCCATCGAATAATTTCAGACTTTTCTCCAATGTCCTTCAATGTGACCCGCTGGTCTTCATCAATGAAGAAAATGCTTAGTTTAGCTGCTTCAATCAGTTCTTTTACCTGATTTTCCCCAAGATGACTAAAGAGTCCTGATTTTTTGTTTAACCTATGCGCTTCATCGACTATCAACGAATCAAACGTATTCGGTCCGACATTATAAAATGATCCTGAAGAAGAAAATAAATTTGCGATTCTCGTTTTTGTAAATTTTCCAGTAAGTTTAATTTGATACACCTCTCGAGGAGCAGAGTTCTTCGTAACATATTGAGTAACATCACCTCGTTTTGTAAGTTCTGTAAGTAAGTTGATAGCGACAACTGATTTTCCCGTGCCAGGACCGCCTTCCACGATTAATACGTTCTTATTAGTTTCTGTTGATTTTTTTGCAAGCTTCAGTGCCGTTTCATATACAAGCTTCTGATCATCTATAAGAGTGAACTCTTGATTTCCTTGCAACATCGAAGAAAGACTATCAGCAAGAGCTTTCGATGGTCTAATTTTCCCATGCTCGATAATATATAGCATCTCTCCATTATCACCATGCTTCACGAACTTCTTAATGAATGCTTGCAATTTGAGAGCATCTGGCCTAAGAAAAACTGGCGCTTTATCGGTATATTCCTTATAGAAAGTGTTCCTTATTACATCATCAGGCTCGTAGTTATGTAAGTATGCGCATGGAACCAGTGAAATGGACTGATCCTGAACGTTTGCATTATAATCTTCCAACAGCGTTGCATACGACCAAACTTGATATGACGGATGACTCACTTCCCGTTTTCTACCTCCAACAAAAGTCGTTACTACTCCATCCATATCCGAAACTTCAGCTTCACTCCACTGCTTCAACTCAATAAGAATAGCGGTTTTGATATCCTTGTCGTTCGTTCCGGTAAGAATAAAGTCGATTCGCTTCGACGTTTGAGGTATTTTATATTCAATAGCGATTCCTGCGTCATCGGGTATCTCAGGATCAGAAACAATATTATTCATGTACAACATAGAATTACGCCACGACGCAATTTCTTGTTTTCCAGTAGAATGACCCAATTCTCTCACAAAAGAAGTGAGGATGGTCTTCTCAATCTGGTTTGTCATGACATCCTTGACAAAGTTACTTTTTGTAGAAGAATATACGATCATATTTTTTCCAATTCCGTATATTTCATTGCATTCCCTTTTGCTTTCTCGACAGGATATTTTGCTTCATTTTTCGAAACCTTTTTTTCTTCGGCTTCAATAATATCTATACCTAAGTCATGCGCCATAATCAACAGGTAATTCAATACATCCGCAAGCTCATCTGCGATTTCATCCTTATGGGTTAATACATACTCCCCGATCTCGACCTCGTTCTTCCATTGAAAATGCTCAAGTACTTCGGAAGCCTCAAGAGATAACGAAACAGCCAAATCCTTTGGCTTGTGAAATTGCTTCCAATCCCGTGCATCTCGAAAAGCAATTATTCTCTGCGTTAAATCATTAATATCGCTCATCTACGTATCTTATTAAATACTCGCCTAATATTCGCATTTTCCCACTATTATACCCCCTTTGTAAAGCCCTTTTTGACTGTTATGAGAGTGAAAAGGCCCGCTTTAGGAGAGCGTGAGCTTTAGAGATTTATCTGATACTGGACGCGCTTGGTCCTTATTCTCCCTTCCAATTCATCAAGAGTCAGCAGAGCATGTCCTTTCGAGTCCTCGTGGAGGCTCACAAAACAAAACCGGGACCGGTCACCGAGCCGTCGAGCGAGTTCGAATTCGTTCTCGGTTGCACCAAAAAAGAACCCGTCCGGATTATTTGGAAGCGGTTTCTTGGTCGTTTTGAGCTCGACCAGTTTTGCATCGGCAAGCGATATCTCATCGATAGCCCCCGCGTACGGCGCGGGAAAGAGGACGAGATCGAAAGCACGGGAAAAGGTCGCCGGAAGGCCGAGAACCTGCAAGATACATTTCCGTTCGTCCTTGGTCGGCACGCGAAACCGGCCATCCTGAGAAAGCAAAAATGCAACCGCT
>JAAXWV010000159.1:0-1401 GCA_013334845.1 Candidatus Roizmanbacteria bacterium
GGAACAACTACCGCAAAATGGGAAGAGTACAGAACACATTACTTCAACATTCGAAATCACTTGAAAGAATTGGGTTGTATCATTCTTGATGATTGGATAGATACCGCCGATTTTGAATACAAAAATAAGGTAAAAAATCGCAATATTAGTGAAATTTTCAAAAATGTAACGGAAGCAATCGATACCGTTGACGGAGTGGTAATTGAATATACTGTTCCCAATTTCAGTTCATCACATCAAATCAATTATGCGCTTATCAGAAGAAAACCGACTCTTGTAATGCGGCTTCAGAAAGATAATCCTTACTATACCGATTCGTATTTAGAAGCAGTGCAGTCGCCCTATTTGATCATCCGAGAATATACAAAGAACAATTATAAACAGATAATTGAAGAATATATTAACTACAGCAAGTTAGAGCAAGGTCAAAGCCGTTACAATATTGTGCTAGCCAAAAGACAAAAACAGTATCTGGATTGGGCAGCTAGCAAATTTAAAAACTCACGTTCTGAAATCATCCGTAAGCTTTTAGATCAAGAAATAGAGAAATGTGAAGACTATAAACGATATATGCATATTAAGTAATAGAGTTTAAAGTAGCTCTTTAATAAACCCCTCTACCTTTTCCTCCCACTCACCCGGCTTCATTTTATCCCCAAAACGGTGGCCTCCACCGCTCACTTCAATCAGCTCTATATCCGGTTTAATCGCCTTCGCTTCGTGTGCCTGGACAATAGGTACTACCGCGTCGTCGGTTCCATGAAACCAGAGAATAGGAATAGCTAAGGATTTGAGTATTTTTGAGCCATCCAGACTCTTTATATCAGTGTAAAAATCATACGTAAACGGTACTCCCGACCAAATGGCAACCCCACCTTTCTTCCAATTCTTAAACTCTTCCGAATCCATCGTATATTCGACAGAGAGATGAGCTTTCAAAGCCGGGCAGTTTAAAATAAGTCCACTGACGATATCAGTATACGCCGCTGCATTCAGCGTGATGAGCCCTCCAAGGCTTGACCCAATTAACACAACGGGACTGTTAAACTTTTCTTTCACAAAATCAATCACCGTTTCCACATCTTTCACCCGATTACTATACCGTATTTCATTAAATGGCTGATCTTTTTGGGTTCCATTATTTGAAAGATCTATAGAAATATAATTTATGTTGTTTTGAAGAGCAAAATCGATCAACTGTTTATTATTTTCTGCAACTTTTTCTTTAGAACCTTGAAATCCGCCATGTGATTCTATGAGAGTAAGTTTCGGTTTTTCCGATGCTTGAAATACAAGAATAGAGATCTGTTTGCCTGATTTACTTTTGATATCCGCCGAATATTGCATATGATGTTAGTATACCAACTAAGCATTTTTTATGCAAAAATATCAACTTCTTAT
>JAAXWV010000159.1:1411-4112 GCA_013334845.1 Candidatus Roizmanbacteria bacterium
GCTCGGAATTTATTGAGCAACAGTACCGATGCTGCACACGGACTTGTCCACACTACGGGCGTGGTGGAAAATACACTGAAAATTGCCCGAGCTTATCCGGAAGTCGATTCCGATTTGCTGGAACTCTGTGCGTATTGGCACGATGTAGGCAGACTCTACAATCCTATTCATGAAGAACTTAGTGCCCGTCTCCTGATAAATAATTTGAAGGAAGCGGGTATAAAGGATATTCAGGAAAAAGTGTTTCAAGCAATAGCTTTTCATAAATGGAACATGAATCCCAAAACTATCGAAGGGGAAATAATTCGTGATGCTGATAAACTGGATTTTCTGTCAATTGAGCGATGGGAAACGGCTCTACAAGCAGGAACCACGGAACACCTAAAAGATATCGCTGTACTTCTCCCAAGATTACGGGGTGAGATTCTTCACCTTCCGGAATCGAAGATATTATATGACTCACTTCTCCCGCCATTTATTGATTTTACTTACGAAAAGCAACTCTCTAGATACTTTGATTTCAAACTTCCTTCTCGTGAAGAACATAGTTAGAAATGAGGCTGTAAGAGTGAAAGGGGGCCTTATCTTTATTGATAGTATGAATCATCACCTCCGGCCATACATTTGGCAAAACGCCAAGATCACTTTCCGATACCCATGCGTTAGTCTGTTTTAATTTCATGCTTTTCTTTTCCTTTTCATCAACGATAACTTCATAGACAATCATTGCATTGTCGAAGATCACCTCGTTTGCAGTGCTCAATTGGCGCTTCATATGGAGTGCTGTGAAAAGAAAACGGCTGAACGGCAATTCTATTCCGGACTGAATTTTAAAAATTCTTTCTACTGCTTTTTCAATCTCTTCTCCAAACCACGGTTTAGCGCCTGGAAGCTTATAAAAATATCCATCGGGGGTAGGTTGTTTTCTCAATAAATAGTGTTCCCCGCATCTGCAAAGAAAGGAAATATATGCTGCTTTATACCGGTCTTCCTTAAGAGTCTCCGAATCAAATTCTGATGACCTTTCCAACGCTTTTTTCGTGGCAAAATACGCGCCATCTCTCTTTCGCACATAGCCTCCCTTTTTAAGTTGCTTGAGATGAAATGCAATATTTTCTTCAAATGTATAACCCTTCGTGAGAGGGGCATAGCTTTGCCCATTTGAAGAAATCAATCTCTTAATCAGTTCTTTTTGCAGTATATGCATAGCTGTATTAGTGTAGTCCGCTACACTAGACGACAATAGCGGACTGAGTTATTATAAAGCAATGGAAAAAACTTACATAGACAAATTGGCTTTTATTGAAATTCGGGATAGAAAAGTTTTGGAAACCCTGAGTAAAGGAAAAGATAAGTGGTATATCCCGGGTGGGAAACGTGAAGGGAATGAGACTGATCTGCAAGCCCTCATGCGGGAAGTAAAAGAAGAATTGATGGTAGATATTGTTCCGGAGACCGTCGGATACTACGGAACATTTGAGACGCAAGCACATGGAAAACCGAAGGGAACGATGGTCCGGATGACCTGCTACACGGCTCAATACACGGGAACATTGTCACCCAGTGCAGAAGTGGAGAAAATGGAGTTTTTTGATTACAGTAAAAAAGGACTCACCTCCCCGGTCGATCATCTTATTTTTGATGATTTGAAACAGAAAAACTTAATCGATTAATATTTTGGTTAGTTTGTTCATTGATTCTTCCGGTTTTTGGGGATCGTACAAAAACGTGCTCCACCCGAACTGTTTTACAGCCTCAATATGACCTTTCGTATTCTCCACAAATAGGATTTGCTCTCCCTTTACGTCTGCTAAATGCTCTGCTAATTCATAGATTTTTGGATCCGGCTTCTGAAGCCCTACCACACTGGAATCGATAATTACATCCCACTCAACGGGTGGCATGAGGCCCCGCCTTTTAATAAGCGAAAACATACGTGGATACATATTGGTCAACAGTCCGATACGATACTTTTTCTTCACCTCTTCAAGAAAAGGCCACATGGAAGGATTTTTCTCAAAGCGATTTACAAAATCCTCCAGCACAGAGTAGCCTTCTGGAAATTTCACCCCTACTTCTTTTTCCAACATCGGAATCAGAGTATCTACATCACAATCAAGGCAGATCTTCGATTGATACCTATTCCACACCGATTCGTAAGAAGCGTCTTGCTCCTTCGTCACTCCCAGATCGCGCCTCATCTCTTCCCATTTATTGGTACCGGAATAATCCAACTCTACCACTCCTCCGAGATCAAAGTAGATGAAGGATATCATATTTAGGCTTGGGAACTGATAGGTACAAGCAGATACTGTTCAATAGTAGTTTTCGCGTACTTTTCGATAGGGAGTGTCTTCAGAGCATCAGATGGGGTGATCCACACATACCCTTCAGCTTCGTGGTTGAGCACTACATCAGTGGATGCTGTCTCAACTCTATGATTCAGAAAAAGCATATGTTTTTGTTTATAGAATGTGCCGTCAGAAATGTACTCAAACATACAGAGAAATTGAGGGTGAACAACATCCAGATTCGTCTCTTCTTTCGCTTCCCGTTTGAGCGCATCCAGTATCGTTTCTCCCCACTCAATATGTCCGCCGGGCACCGAATAATCACCTTTCCATTTATGAGTTTTAATAAGGAGCAGTTCTCCCTTGGGATTAAAGATAAATAATCCAACAATCGGCTCCGGATATCTAAT
>JAAXWV010000160.1 GCA_013334845.1 Candidatus Roizmanbacteria bacterium
GTCAGACTGTTCAGACTGTTGTGCTGTTTGCTCCTGTTTCTCAAACTTTCTGGTACGATAGAAGTCGATGATTGACCAAGGCAGGAGAACGGCACTGCCTATCCTGTTAAAGAGAAGGTGCTCCTGCATCCCCGGAGCAGTTGAGAGCCAGCCATCATAAAAACACCAGATCCCGAACCCTGCAAGGAGCAAGGGAAAGAGATAGGGGCTGATTTGAGGTGGAGTAGAAGGCTGATCTTTTGACATGGCTACAATTCCCTAGAATTTGTTTTTCCTGAAGGATATCTTGGCAAAGGTGTAATCGTCACTGGTTAATCCCGAAAATTACATTCTTTTCAAACAAATACAATGAATAACCGAATTTCAAATAGATTATGTTGCAGAAGCAGACAATTCAATTATTCGTTCCTCACCAAGAATTGCCAGTGGAAACCTCCACTAACAACCTTCCCGCCTAAACGAAACACTACTACTGTTCATGGGAACATTTTCATTTCCGAATACCTAACAACATAAAAGCAATTTGAGATTAGAGGTTATCCATGAACACCTTTACCTCAGTCATGAGAGGGCCGGGTTAGACCTCTTAGTTTTTTGAGGCAGCGCCATGGATTGGGTGACAACGGGAACAGGTTCAATCACTAACGGAAGCCACCTAACAATTCGTCAATGACCGGGGTCAATTTCTCTTCCGTGCTCGCCCACTTATTCAAAGCAAGTCCTCCACCATGGCTGTAGGTAGCCGATGCAATAGTGTCCGTTCACTGTGAACGTTGGCCTCGGCGACCTTTTGACGGGCTGGCTAGAGAGTGGGGGGCGCTATTACAAGTTTGGCGCCGAGGATATGCCGCTCGGTGCTGTTCCGGGTCGGCATGATTGGCTGTTTGAAATTTGGAATAGTTCCCCGAAGATCCACTTAAAAAAACGGTCACTGTCCCTATTTTTCTACGCAGATTCGGCAAAATTCGTAGGAGCAAAGGAAGATAAAATGTTAAGAGGGTCCCTATAATTTCCTATCTGTCTACACATCTAAACGTCATTTCTGCATGGGCGAGGCGAACAAAAGGCTTATACCCTTCTGCCGTTAACTCCAGTTGTTCAAATTCTTTACCACTCGCGTTGCAATATTCTGATGCACCTCGGTATAAATGTTCTTTTAGTTGCTCTCCAGATGCACCCGCCGCCATATTATGTGCAGTTATCAGATACTTATCTTTTCCTGCTGAAACGATTCCAGAAGTTGAAGCACAACCACTTACCAGTAGCACGAGAATCAGTAATATTTTAGTTTTCATTTCAATCCCATGTGTAAGACAGGTGCCGCCGCTTCCGGCGGCGTAGTGCTGCGACTGGTTATGTGATATTTTATACTCTGCAATCATAAACATTTAAATGTAATGGTTGCTTTAGGGTAATTTCCCATAATATAGGGACCCGGATTCTCATGCGACTCCAACAATTCTAGTTTCTTATCTAAGCTTCGGCAGAATCTATCTCCCTGCTCCAGAACTTCTTGGAGAAGTGGTTCGCTACCCGACGGAAATGCGCCCTCTTGGCGTGACATTACATACTTATTTTCTCCTGCTGGCGTGGGACCAGTAGTGGTAGTTGCACAACCAGTTATCAGGATAGCCATTAACCCAAGAAATATTTTTTCCATTTTCTCGATCTTTCCCTAAGTGGCAATCTTGCCGCTTTCACATAACGCTCCGCTTGAGGAACGCGGCGATCAGGCCCTTATCTACCTGGGACGCTATCTGTACCGGGGCGTCATCCGGGAAAAAGACATCCTGCACTGCCGGGATGGCATGGTCACCTTCCGCTATCGTCATGCCAAAAGCGATGAAGAGCGGACCAGAACCGTCACGGGCGAGTATTTCCTCTACCTGCTCATGCTCCATGTGCTGCCCCGAGGATTCCGAAGAGCTAGGTCGTATGGTTTTCTCCATTCGTGCAGCAAGAGTCTCATCCGGTTTCTGCAGATGGCGCTGCGTGTTGCTCCCTGGCGCAACCTTGTTCGCCACCTGAAGCAACGACCGGCAATCATCTGTCCCGCTTGCGGGGCTGCTATGGAGATCGTCGCAACCATGATTGCCAGGCTACCAGCCAATCCGGCCGGATTGCACCGATAAGTCCGCAGAGGGAATGGCTATGTAAACATCAACCGACAGCGTGGTGGTCTCGCAGCAGCCGGATTCCTCCGGCACAGGATACCTGCGTCCCAAAAACGCCATGAATCAGCATGTAACAGCGCTATGTACCAACAAAAACTTCTTCAGGAATCATCCCGCCATCTTTTCTGCGCTACCCGGTAAGCCTTCCACCTGATTTGGCAACACCGACCAAAAAGCTCTTTTCTATAGAATACCACCAGGCTTGTCCAACAAACGGTTCAGATTGTGGTTCGCTTCGCTCTCACAATCTAACCTTATTCGTTAGAATAATTTCTATTATTTTGTACTGATAGAACTAATCGTCATTCCATGCATGAAAGGACTGGGGCCTAACCCCGCGGTTTCATTCAACTCAATAATAATTTTCTCGATATCTTCCCTGGCTCTAGCAGCATTGTCATCAGTGCAATACTCTTCCCAGTCAGTTTTAGGCTCGTGATCCCAAGGTTCATCTGTCGATGAAACGTCTTTAGTTACTTTTAAAATTACAGATCTACCGTGTGCAATGGAGTTACGGAACCTGAATAGTAGTTTTAATGTTTGATGCGGTCTTTTTGAAAAGTCTGGCTTAATACCTAGCTCCTTGCAGAAAACATTGTATTTGTCCAAGACGCCGATATTTTCTATCTCATCCCAAAATTTGATTGTTTTATCTCCAAGGTGATTCAGAAAGGCCTCAAAAGTAAATGCCGTCAGCAGCAAACTCCCCATTGTTGTGTAATAACAGCTTTTTTTCTCGGAACTACTTTTTTGCAAAAGAACATCGGAACCATGAAAAAGATCCACAAAGGTCCTGACTTCTCTTTCTCCTTCGTAGACCGCATCTTTTGTCATTTATTTACTCCTTCTAACGCTCCGGTGGTTAGATAATAATTTTACCTTTTTAATATTCTTTGCTTTTTTTGGTAAATGTTTTTTTGATCAAAGCCCTTAAATATAGCAAAGCTGAGCCTATCCCAACATTACCTGCTCCATACATTAATGAATCTTTTGATCCCACAGCACCATCAGGACCGCCGAGGAAACAAAAAATACCCCAAAGCAGAAAAGAACCACCTATCATCAATAAAATGAAGTTTATAATTGCTGCTTCGCTGTTTTGATACATACTTTTATTCTTTATTCAGTGCACTTCATCGATTTTTCAATCTAACGTTTAATATACCGCGTCGGCTTTTCAGGGCTTATTGAACCTACGAGGCTGTTTTTTCTTCTACTTTTACAGATTGCCTTGAAGGCCATTTAGCTGCATTATCAAATTCATCATTTCTATTAAACACTATCGTATTACAGAAATTTAACACTATTTTGCTATTCTAGACGAGAAGATGATCTCTTACAAGCAAAATATGTTAGGAATGTGGTGTGCAGCATTTTGGGAAAATAACCCTGTTATACGGAGGCGGCCTATCAGGAGCATTTTGTTTGTAATGCTCCGTAAGCAAGCGTAAACCTAGCTCGAATTGACACCATTTCATTCGGTTTTTTGGGAAAAATCGCCTGTTATGCATAGTCGGCACTAAGTGAAAAATCACAAGTAAACATCAAATATTTCATACATAATCAATGTGTTGACTCGTGCTAATTTGGGGTGTTTTTAAGATGAGATAGTTTTTAACACCCCAAAGAGCTTGCTCTCGTGAAGGCGGCTTGATGTTTACGTGAATAACTCAGCATCATGGCGCCTAAAACGACTGGCCGAGACCTGGGGTTGTTCCCTGGCGGGAGTGGTTGAACGGCTGGCAACCGAGGCCGATGAGAAATACAGCAATATATTGTTTCCGGAAACGGAATAAATCGACAGCCAGGTTAATTACAAATTTGTAATTTAATCAAATATAGAAATCCTTGGCCTCAGGCCAAGGTCAGAGTTCATAGGCTTTGCCGCATGAACGTCTCATTGCTATAACCCAAGTTGAGTTGTCCCCACAAC
>JAAXWV010000161.1 GCA_013334845.1 Candidatus Roizmanbacteria bacterium
TTTTTTAGCAGGCATGCGGGTGTTGCAGAGTCCACTCCACCGGATATGCCGACCACTACTTTTTTCTGATTGTCCATGTGATCTATATACTTGAAGTCGATATTGACGACGATTAGTTTGTCTCTATTCCATTCCAGGCAGCGTCATCTTCTGGCGAGGACCACTCATCAAGAGCCTCTTCTATACCTTTCAAATAAGCATCAGCAGGAGAGTTTATTTTTGTGACAATCACATGTTCCCCCTTGATTTCAAATCCAAGAGTATCACCTGCATTCATGTTGGCAGCCTTCCGAATAGAGGCCGGAATGGTGATCTGGCCTTTGGCGTTTATTCGGGCAATCAGCATCAGCTCATCTCTTTCATTGGCAGTATTCCCTTGCAAGTCTGAATGTAGGGAAGTTGCCTCTCTCATTCAAGGACACCCCAGATTTTCAGCCATTTCGCTTGGTTGCGGCGGTGTATATTTATGATAACCTTAACCTGTTAGTTACATTAAAAGCAGTAGTTCAAGTATAGTCTCAACAAGAGTTCGCAGTCCTGTTGATATTATTTTGAAGCTGTCTACTTCTTCTGAAACAGAAAGATCTATCTAAACAATATTACATACTTATGAAAAACATTGGTTCGTATAGAGTTGAAATAGCTGAGATAATAAATGAGTTGTTCGGAACAGTTGATGGTATTGTGGACTTTAACCCTGAAGATATTATTAAAAGATCGGGTGGTTGTAGTAAAAAGACAAAATATGATTTGGCTATTTCGTCTAGCTGGTCTGCTTTTTCAAAAAACCCATCACACAAAAGTGTTTCTTGTGTCGGACTTACAATGCAAGATTTTCTTGAAGAGTATCGAAAAGGTAACATTGTTTATCTTGAACATGAGCACTATATAACTTTTTACAAAAATGATCCTATTTGGATAGCCGAAGGCTATGTGGAACAAATTGATAGCGATAATAAAAAGGTAATTTTAAACATAACTGATATATTTGATCCTGTTAGTATTTCAATTCAAAAAGGAATGCCAAAGTGGTTGTATGATAGTGATGGCGATGTATATTTTACCTGTAAGATATATCATTATTGGAGAAGTCTAAAGGTTAGTGATATAGAAAAAAGTGATTGGATAAAAGTCTGGAAAACATTTAAACAGTCATTTTTATCCCAATGGGAAATTGAGGATAAGTATTATGATCGCATGTAGTATACAGCTTTGGTGCTGGCGCCACTCCCTTCGTGCAGGGATAGATTTGTTTGTGATTTTAAACTATTAACCGGAGAATAGTAGAAGGTAAAGATTTCTTAATAGGGAGATCGTGTGGGATTTCGCTGATATATCTTATATGCTTACTTGAGTTTTTAATATATAGATGATTAAAAATACGACGCAAGTAATTCTGGTAGTTTTTGAGCGATATTATTTTTTTATTTAAGATTAAGCTGCCAAGGCCGGAACTTAAATCGAATGCTTATATATTTTGTTTGAGAGAAGTAAGCGATAAAAAAGGGGTTTAGGTAAAATCAATATATTTTAAAGAAGTTTTTCTGTTTTCAGAGCCGAGAAAAATCGGAGCTTCTTTGGCATTTGCTATTGCTCTTTTGCGGATTTTATTAAGCTCAGCTGCAAATGAGTGATGTCTGTTGCCTTGGATGTTTAATGGTAATGCGAATGTATGCAGAAGTTCTTCTTCAAGTATCCATGGCTCATCATTTTCGATCCAGGAGACAAATGCATTGTCTCGCATCCATGAATCGAGCCACTGCTCTCCTTTATTAGTGAATGTCATTCTTTTTCCGCTCCCCACTCTCCTGAGTGGAAACCCACTTTCAGACATAAGCAATATACCTAACGATCTCCGAAGAGTAGAGCCTTCTGCATTCCCTTGGTAATGGTAACGAATTCTGTGTTGGAGAGTTTGAGTAGAGTTTGGTTTCCCTTTTTTGTCTGGTGATATGCCAATATAAAGCAGTTTTAGTTCGTTATAAGTCTCGCATTCAGAAACAGGAACACCAGCTGGGATCTGTTTGAAAAACCAGCCATAGAGTCCGTTTTTCTTGGGGATTGGACAAGGTTTTGTCAGGATTTCATTTAAAGAAAAAAGATTTTGTGGGTTTGAGAATATGCTATTCATTGTGAGGTTGATTTTTTTAATAAAACGAATTGAATGATTTTATTTTTCTGAATCTTATAAAAAAGAAGTTAACGAAATTAAACTTCAAGACGTTTGTTATTTTTTAAGATTGAGTGATTTTAATGTAAATATATTTTGATGTATTACTCGACATAGAAGAGATGTGTTCTGGTTGAGTGAGAACACTCGACTACATGACTACATGACTACATGACTACATGACTACATGACTACATGAAAACCTGTATAATAGCTATAAAAAAATATTTATTATCAGCTTTAAGTATGAAAAAATCTGCGATATGATAATTATTTTATGTATAATATTTGCAGGTAGTGTTTATGAATGCTAAATAGGATTAGTCATGAAACATATTGTTCTCATCTCGTGCGTTAGTAAGAAGCTTAGCTATAGTGCGAAAGCAAAGGATATCTATATTAGCCCTTTGTTTAAGTATAATTTGAAATACGCAGAAAAGATGGCTCCGGATATGATAGCTGTTCTTTCAGCAAAGTATGGTTTGTTATCCCTGGATCAGGTAATTGACCCATATGAGCAGACACTTAATACTATGTCGGTTTCTGAGGTTAAGAATTGGTCGGCGAAGGTATGTGATCAACTTTCTGTGGTATGTTCTTTGCGCGATACAGAGTTTACATTCCTCGCAGGTGAAAAATATAGGAAATACTTATTGCCAAATCTTAGTCATTACATTATTCCATTTAAAGGTCTGAGTATTGGAAAGCAATTACAAAATCTAAAGTTACTTACTGCGGGGTAATGTGAATTAATGCTGAAGATATCTCCTCATACCAGCGTCCTTGTGGTGACGCTTAGGGCAGGATGAATGATATAAGTGGGATGTGAATAAGTTTTCTTCAGTAATTTGTGATTTTGCCGAAATTATGTCTGTGTTGCATTTATTGGAAAAAAGTTTGCTGATTCTTATTACAAGCAACTAATAAAGGTGACTGAATTGAAACTTCATTAGAGCTAATAACCTTTTATTAGGAGGATTAGATATGACAAAAGAAGAAGAGTTGATGAATTTTCTTGATGAACAGATTTTTAACCCAATTCTGGATTCTGCTGAAGCATCAGCAGAACTTAAAAAAGGTGTACGTTGGACTATTATGCGTATGAATGAACGAGATGCAGTTGGTATGGTTAAATATTTTTGGTCCGCGGTGTGTGGTACGGATAAAAGTGTTGCTTTTTCTCGCCGCATGAGAAAAGAAGGATTTCTTCGCTTTGAAGAGATTATTGAGGTCTTTCGGGACCGGTTTAATGATGCTTGGATTCGTCGTCATTAATGGTACAAAATGCAACACGGTACTAATTTATTTTATTTCATTAAGTAACAGGGCTTATTGCGTTCAGCTCAGGCAGATTAGGTGACGGTATTCATTTCATTCAGTTTTAGTCAGGACACTACGAAGAATCTCAGCAACTCCTGAAGTCGATATCCCGAGCAGTATTGCTTTTGCCTTCTTCATGGAGTTATGTAACGGCAAGCGTTCTTTTGATCATTTGGTTCACCTCTTCAGTTACATTAACAGGGATAAGCGTTACTGCCGGATGCGCTAAGGCAAAGACCCTGAAAATCTCATCGGCAAATGTCTGCCCGATCTCTTCCACCTTTTCAAAGTCGAGGATTACGGTTTTGAACTTCTCGAACCGCGAAACAAGCATTTTTGCCTGCGACCTGGAGACGAGCTTTTCTCCTTCATGTCTGGCCAGCCTGACCGGAACCCTGGTTTTATTGAATGCATACTCCTCCGGCTCCGCAAATTCGTCATAGATCCCATTCATGGTTCGATGGCAGGTATTGCTCAGCCTGAGATGAATGGTGGAGCCTGCTCTATCCGAATCACTGTCAATCAGCCAATCGTCTTTCTCTGTCTGTTGACAACATAAAAAACAACTTTGACAACATAGG
>JAAXWV010000162.1 GCA_013334845.1 Candidatus Roizmanbacteria bacterium
TCAAAGCGGCAAACGAGCCGTTGCGGTTAAAAATGTTACTCTTGCAGAAGAGCATCTGCATGACCATTTCCCGGGCTACCCGGTTATGCCGGAGAGCCTGATGATTGAGGCGATGGCTCAAACGGCGGCAACGCTTGTGGTGGATTCGCTGGAAGGGGTCAGCGCGAAATCGTGCGTCGTGTACTTTATGACAATCGATAATGCGCGTTTCCGCAAGCCCGTTCTTCCCGGCGAGCACTTTTTCAAATGCACCTTCCACACCTACTTCATGGAATCAGAATATCTACGGACAGTAGGTCTCGACAAGCTAAAGCTTGATAATAGTAAAGTTATCTCTAAAGGCCTCTGGATCTACGCTAATATGTTCTATAATCAGGCGGATCTCGTTATATCTCCCTCTGAATTTACCAAGAAAGATATTATCCAAAACGGGATTCAACCACCGGTTGTTGTAATCAGTAATGGAATCAAACTTCCGCTCCCCAAACAAACTAATACCAGAAAAAAATTCAAGTTACCAAAGTCATATTTTGTCTATGTCGGTAGAGTGAGCCGAGAAAAAAACCTGGACATATTAATAGAAGCGTTCTATCAGTTTTCTAGGGAAAATGAGAATACTCACCTAGTAATTGTTGGCGATGGGCCTGCAAAACGCGACGTTCAAAAACTTATCAAACAGCACCGATTAGGGTCACGTGTCCATTTGCTCGGTATGGTTCCCCATGAGGTACTTCTAAACTCTAATATTTATACAGAGGCACGAGCATTTGCAACTGCTAGTACGAGTGAGACTCAGGGGGTCAGTGTGTTGGAAGCAATGAGTTTTGGACTCCCGATTATTGGAGTCAAAGCCCGATCATTGCTGGAGCTTATTAAAGATAATGGGATATCGTGTGAACCGAATGATATAGTTGGTATTGCACGTGCTATGACCCTATGCGTAGCAGATGAAAAACAACACGAGGATATGCGAAGAGCGTCGCTTTCACTAGTACGACGTCATTCCCTACAACAAACGGTCGACCAACTGGAAAAAGTATATTTAAAAGTGGCTCACAAATAGCATACTATCACTTTTTAATTGCTTCTATTTCTTTGAGAGTGGTTACATCTTGTGGCCGCTTGTCATAACGAAAATGCTTCAAACGAGGGAATCGGAGTGCATACCCGGGCACGTCAACTTCCAGAGCGTTCCCCGACTTAGAAGCTTTCATTATCCGTCCTGCCGTATGCACAGGAGAACGGGTAATCTCATCAGCTTTTATCTCTACGACAAGAAAAGGAGCTACCCATACGTCAACAGCCATTTGCTTATCGACTTCATACAGCGCTGGTTTTGAATCAGTAATCTGTTCATCACAGAGTCTTTTCAATTCGCGCCATTCCTCGTCTGTTAATCCGGTGCCGATTTTGGCTACCGTTTTAAAAATATCGTTATCTTCATCATACAAACCAACAAGAAATGCACCAATTCCAAATTCTGCCCGCTTCCCCTTGCCCCAATCATATCCCATCACTAAACAATCGATTGTATCTTCGATTTTGGACGAGTAACTTCGCTTAAATTTAATCCAGTTCCAGCCTCGCGCTCCTGGTTGATAAATCCCATCTTTTTTCTTCGCAATTACTCCTTCCAACCCTTTTGTAATTGCATCATCAAAAAAAAGTTCAACTTGTTTTGCATCACCACTCACTATATCAGGAGCAATGAGCACTGTGTCTTCAAACACATCCCCTTTTTGCACCAAATACTCTTCCATCGTCCTACGTCGTTCGCTACACGGTATGGTAAGATAACTCTTCCCGTCAAGATAAAGCATCTCGAAAGCAAAGATTTTTAAGGGGATTTCTTTTGCTTTTTCCTCTATTCCATATTTTCGCTTGCGTTGTACCGTCTCCTGAAACGGAAGAAAGGTACGTGCGTTTGGGTCGAAGCCAAGAGCCTCTCCCTCAAAGATAATCTCGTTGGCATTAACCTCTTTTCTTACCCCTTCAATGAGGTCGGGATACATCTCTGATACCTCTTCCAAATTGCGGGAAAACAATTTCACCTCACCAGTTGCCCGACGGTAGTGAACCTGCAAGCGAAACCCATCGTATTTCGGTTCAATAATACATTCTCCAATCTTTTCAATAATCTCCTCGGCTGAGGACAAACGTTCTGCCCGCATCATGATGATCGGGGTAAAGAGGGTCGGCTGTATTGCCTCCAATGCTTGTATTCCTTCCTCTTTGATGAGACGACCAATATGCCCAAGATCAGGCCGCACATGATAGGCCTTTTCAATAAGCGGGCGATATTGTTTATCGCCACCCACCATCCATGAATAGGCATCTAGTACCGTCATATCTGAAAAACCGAGCCGCATTGCTCCTATCGGAATTCGAACAATATATCGACAAGCCAATGCGTCAAGCTGTGATATCAGATGTGCGAGTATTTTCATTTTAGTATCTTGTGATCCGGCTCCGTTGAGAGTAGCCATACGATAAAGCTCCTTATACACTTCATACACGGGGAGTGGTTTTTCCTCAAAGGATATTATTTCACGCTTAAAATGCTCGGTCGTTTTCCCCAGGTCTCCAATTTGACCAAGCTGTTTTGCGAAATCAACGCTATCTAACTGAAGAGCATGAAGTACACTGCGGCTAACCATTTTTTCCGCCATACCAAACTCAATTTTTTCATAGAGAGGGACAACTCGTCCTTGCAGAAGATAGACAGTTGACTGCAACTCTTCCGGATTAAGTTTTGTAAAAAGGTCTGCTAATAAGTGTGTGATACTAAGTCGAGAAGCAGTTTTTTCAATCTCTTCAAAATAGCGGGATAGTTCTTGAAACGTCATGCAAAAATTAACAAAATGTTAGACTAAAACATAGCGAGCGCCTTTGGTACTTCCGATTTTTTTAACCAATCCCTTCTTAATAAGATCCTGAATGTCACGAAGAACCGTGTCCTCCGAAACATCGGAAAAAATAGTGCCAAATGACTGATTTTGAACATAACCTATCTCCTGGAGGTACTCAATAAGTTTTATCTGACGCTCGGTTAGAAATATCTGCTGACCACCGAGTTGCTCTTTCATTTTAGTGTCTTTGGAGAGTTTAAGCACTTTTTCCTTCACCCGGTCAAATTCAATTGAGGCGCCACTTACAAAATATTCTAACCATGAGGTAAGATCTCCAGCCGAAGCTTTTTGTAGATTTTCATAGTATGAAAGAGCGTCTTTGTCATAAAATTCTTCGAGAGAAAAGAATCGGCGGATATCGTAACCTCCCAACATAAGTATGAGAGTAGCGAGAGAACGGGCCATACGGCCGTTTCCATCGATAAATGGATGGATGCGTACTAACTCATGGTGAGCAAGACCTGCTTTAAGTACCGGATGAATTTGATCTTTATCGTCGCGGTTCACCCAGTAAAGAAACTCGCGCATTAGGAAAGGTACTTCTATTGGTGGAGGGGGTCGAAATGTCACTTCACCGTTTTGTGAATTGCGGATAACCACCTGTTTTAGTCGATATTCACCAGCTTGATCATCAGGTAGAATTTTAAAGGTAATGAGCCGGTGAATTTTTTTAACAAACACCTCGGTCAATTTATCGATTTTTTTATTTGCTTCTTCATCAATGAGTTCGACCACTTTCCGATAATTGTTGACTTCCTGAATATCTCGTGGGCGACCAATTACGTCACGCCCCAACAACACATCTTTCGCTTCGTCTTTTCCAAGTTGATTACCTTCAAGGTGAGTTCCATGGTAAACTGCCCGGACGATAGCGTCTTCTTTAAACTGCTTTTCCCAGAGCGGGAGGATGGGAGCATGCCGGATCACCTCTTCAGCTGCCTCTATTTTAGCAATAGCCATAAGCATTTTATTCGTGATCGTATAGCTCGGTGAAAACATTCTAATCATTATAACAAAACTCCCCTTCTATATTTCAACGTTGTCAAACCGAAATGAAAATGTCATAGATCAAACTATATCAAATGATGTTTCATATCGTTGAATTTGTAATATAATTTCTCCAAGGATGGTCTGCTTTCGGCT
>JAAXWV010000163.1:0-2133 GCA_013334845.1 Candidatus Roizmanbacteria bacterium
CCTGATCAGATTCATGTACCATACCCATAATATGAGCATACTCTGATTCAATTAAATCGTAGTGGCCTTGAGTCTCCTTTACTACACGTTCAAATACTGATCGAACTATAGGGTCCACAACACCTTGCGCAAGTTGAGTATATTGACCGATACACTCTTTTTCTTCTGTTAGTGCAAGTTCAAGCGCTTTTTGCTCAACCATGTTTTCTGATATGGCCTTCATCAACTTCATATACGCAGGATTCTTTTCATCTGTAGGTGAATTAATATACGAAGCAAGATCCCCGAATTCAGTGCCTTTGTAGTGGTCAAAAAAGGCTTTTAGGTGTGCGACTTCTTCGTTGGCAAGATAATCTAGGACTTTTTTTGCTCTTTCGTTTTTGGCAACAGAAGCGGCCTTTCGGTAAAAATCCATGCTGTCTTTTTCTGCTTTAATAGCCAAACTAATTGCATCTTGCAGTGAATATTCTCGTCCCATATAAACCCTCCTTAATATGATAATATATGTACAGTATATCCATCATTCTAATTTGGTCAACATATATGATATTTATTTCAATAGGAACTATATTAGTAATTACAAAATATGCTTGACAAAGTACTTATGAACACGTACATTCTCATTAGAATGAAGGAGTAGAAATCTCATTAACGTAGTGGGCAATAGCAGCAAATATGAAAACAATATACGTGCTTTCTGATTCCACCGGTGAGACAGCTGAGCGAGTGATACGTGCTGCACTATCGCAATTCTATGATGGGGATGTACGTGTTCATCGCCTTTTTAAAGTAAGTTCCCAGTTAGATGTGCAGCAGGCCTTATCTGTTGCGGTTACTACCCCAGGACTTATCGTCTATACTCTGGTAGATCCTCTTTTGTCAGAGGCTGTTGAGCGTGTAGCCGAAGAGTCCGGGCTTATTACGGTTGATTTGCTCAGTCCACTTATTTATAGCCTGTCACGTTATCTTGGTGCTCCATCACGTGGAAAACCTGGTTTATTACATCGTATTGATACAGATTATTATCGTAGGGTTGAGGCAGTAAATTTTACAGTCAAACATGATGATGGTCAGGAAACTAGATATTTGCATAAGGCTGATCTTGTTCTTGTTGGTGTCTCGCGCTCCTCAAAAACACCACTTTCAATGTATCTAGCACATAAGGGGTACAAAGTTGCAAATGTGCCATTGGTTTTTGGCATTGCACCGCCTAAGGAATTGTTTGAAATAGATCAGGCTAAGATAGTTGGTTTGTTGATTGACCCAAAACGACTTGTTGAAATTCGCACCTCCAGATTGATTAATATGCGACAAAGCCCGCGTGGAAGTTATAATGACTATCAACAGGTAGATGATGAGATATCTGCATGTCGGCAATTATACAGGAAACATCCGGAATGGTATGTTGTAAACATAACTAATAAGTCGGTTGAAGAGGCAGCATCTGAAATTATGAGACGAATGGAAATGAGTACGGGTACGGAATATTAATATTATTGTTTATAGCCATTTTTAAAAAGGAGATTAAGATGAAAATACTTATCGTAGAAGATGAAAAAAAAGTTGCAAGCTTTATTAAGAGAGGACTTGAGGATGATAACTATCAAGTGACACTTTGTTACGATGGCGTTGATGGGCTTAAACGTGCAAATAGCGGTGAATTCAATTTGATTATCCTTGATTGTATGCTGCCAAAGAAGGACGGTTTGACTGTTCTACATGAATTGCGTGAGGCAGGGAATCAGGTTCCCGTTTTGATGTTGACAGCAAAAGCCGAAACTGATGACATCGTGTCTGGTTTAGATGCCGGCGCAGACGATTATATTGCAAAACCATTTGCTTTTGCCGAATTACAGGCCAGAGTGAGAGCTCTGATCAGGCGTAGTGAGCAGGATCGCGGTGCAGAAATCCGTTTTGCTGACTTGCGTCTTGATCCCGTTAACCACAAGGTCTGGAGAGGTCAAGCCGAGATTGTTCTTACGGCAAAGGAATATAACCTGCTGGCATATATGGTTCGAAATGCTGGGAATGTTCTTACCCGCGCAAATATTGCTGATAATTGTTGGGAATATCCGTTTGAAACTTTCACAAATATTATTGATGTATATATCAATTACCTGCGAAAGAAGGTTG
>JAAXWV010000163.1:2143-4043 GCA_013334845.1 Candidatus Roizmanbacteria bacterium
GTTGATGGTAAGTTCCCTACTAAACTTATCCATACTGTCCGCGGTCAGGGATATATTCTAAAAGAGGGGTAGTGAGGGGTTGATTTTTCCGGATTAATTGTTTATTTTTCGAACTGGAACAGTCAAGGGCGGTGTCGTGACTCATGCGATCTCGCCCTTGCCAGTTAAAAATCTTTCAGTATCTCGGGGAGGTCAGTTATGTTTTTGTCACGTTTTTTTACAGTTCATATTCTGGTCATAGGGTTGGTCATTGCATTGTCTCAACCAACCCTTTCCGTTGCAAGTGTTGTCAGCCCTGACTTTGCTGCCCTTGCTAAAAAAGTGAACCCAACCGTTGTTAATATTCGCACGGCAAAAAATATAAAACCAAAGCAACATCACCGGAGACCTCAACAACAGAACCCGTTTGGCAACAATTTCTTTGATGACTTTTTCAACCGTTATTTAGATGAAATGCCTCAACAACGACCATATCGTGCACAGAGCCTTGGTACCGGATTTATTATCAGTTCGGATGGATATATTCTGACCAACAACCATGTTGTTAATGGTGCTGATGAGGTTATGGTTAAGTTATCCGACGGCAGAGAAGTCAAAGGAGAGATAAAAGGATCGGACGAGAAAGTAGATCTTGCGTTGATCAAGATAAGTGAGAAGGAGCGGCTTCCTTTTGCCGAACTCGGAGATAGCGATAGCCTTGAGGTTGGGGAATGGGTTATGGCCATAGGCAATCCGTTTGGTCTCTCACACACCGTTACGGCCGGTATCGTCAGCGCCAAGGGACGTGTTATTGGAAATGGCCCTTATGATGATTTTATTCAAACTGATGCTTCAATTAATCCAGGAAACTCTGGAGGACCTCTTTTTAATACCGAAGGGCGCGTAATAGGTGTAAATACCGCTATTATTGCTGGAGGAGGTGGGGGGATTGGATTTGCTATTCCGATAAGCATTGCCAAAACGATAGTCAATCAGTTGCGTGAATCAGGCAAAGTAACGAGGGGATATCTCGGAGTTCGCTTTCAACCACTTACTGCCGATCTGGCTAAGTCATTTGGTCTTAAATCCGAGAAAGGCGCTTTGATTGCATCAGTTGAAAACGATACTCCAGCTGAAAAGGCCGGCCTCAAGGCGGGAGATGTTATTGTAGAATATGATGGTAAGCAGATTGCCGAGGGGAACGAGTTGCCTCGATATGTAGCAGCAACCCCCATAGACAAGGAAGTCAGAATAGTTGTATACCGCGAGGGAATCAAAAAGGACATTTTGCTTGTTGTCGGCAAGCTGAAAGACAAAGATGGTGAGCCGGGCTTTGACAACGGTAAGGAAAGTGACAAGATAGGGATTACAGTTGAAGAGGTACGGAAGGATACTGCCGATCGGCTCGGAATTCGAGATAGTAAAGGATTGGTCATCACGGATGTTAAGCCCGGCTCTTCGGCTGAAGAAGCTGGTGTAGCGGTTGGATCCATCATCATTGAAATCAACGGTAGACGTCTGGAAAAAGTAAGGGCATACAATGATCTCGTTGCCCTTCTGAAAAAAGGGGATGTTATGAGGCTATTGTTGCGGCGACCTGACGGTACAGTTCATTATGTTGCTTTGAAGGTTGAGTAGTTTACCGAGGCGGGTTTACAACCCGCCTTAGTTTTTGGAGATTTTTATGTCCGCCCGTTACATGCAGCCACTGCGTATTTTGGTACAATATTCCTTTCTTGCATTTATGGTCTGGCTTGGAGTCAGCTTTTACCGGTTTGTGCAGGCGGTTAGCTCCGTGCCCACAGCTGCCGTTGCTGTTCGTCCGGATGGAATAGATGGATTTCTCCCTATTTCAGGCTTATTGGGGACCGCTTCCTGGATAAAGGGGGGGGGGATTAATTCCATACATCCGGCGGCGGTA
>JAAXWV010000164.1 GCA_013334845.1 Candidatus Roizmanbacteria bacterium
TCCAGTGCCATCAATCACCGCTTTTCTGATTTCCTGGCAAAAATGATTCTAAATTTAACGTCTTCACCCCATCCTCTCCATTACCAACTCAGTCAGATCATCAAATGATAATATTCCCAGAATCTGCTTCGTCCGGTCGATCACCGGGAGCGCCTGAATGCGATATTTTAACATCTTCTTCAATGCCAGCTCTTCAGGAGTAGTCAGGTGAATCACCACCACATCCTGCACCATAAATTTATAGGCGGGAGTGTCAAGTTTTTGCATGAGTAATTCGTGCAGGTTAAAAACCCCCACGAGCTGCCGGTCTTTATTCACTACGTATACATAATACATTGTCGCGTCATCGTCTGTTTCCCGCTGTAAAAAATCAATGATTTTGCGGGCCGTATCATCGGGTGAGACAGTCACATATTCTGTAGTTAAACGTTCGCCGATCGGAGTCTTGGAGAGGTTGAGCAGATGGTTGATATCCTTTCGTTCTTTAGCCGGGAGGAGTGCCATGATCGTATTCCTCTTTCGTTTTTGAAGCGTGAGAAGAATATCCACTGCCTCATCAGGATCGATATGAGAAAGTACCTTCGCCGCCTTCGCCGGAGAATACGACTGGAAAAGCGCATTCTGATAATTGATATTCATGTTGCCGATCACCTCGGCCGCGAAGTCTTCATCAAGCATCTCCACGATATTGTTCACGTTCTTAATATTCGTCTGTTCCAGATAATCAGCCAGATCTTCCGGCCTGATGCGCTCGAGCTGCGTGAGCTCCTTTTTCATGCTTACCCGCCCGCGGGCAAGTTCAAGCGGCTGGATATCACCCCACGACAAAAACCGTGAAGTCACATCATAACTAAATGATTTTGCCGCTTTTAACACGAGATCCTCAAGGTTAAACCATCGAAGTATTCCCAAAATGCCGATATCCACGCCGGCAATGTAAAAATTTACCTTATCTTGAATCGCCACGTCATTTACCCGCACGATTTTATTGCCCTCAATATCGATAATCTGTTTGTCAAGCAGGTTCTTTACCAGATAGAGTTCGTTTTCGATGAGGTCGGCCTCCTGAAATTGTTTGGATATCAATACCGTATTTCCTATTTTTTTGATATATTGCGAAGGTATTTTGATGTCATGGAGCAGAGCAGTGCGTACTACTATTTTAGTCACAGGAGCCAGATCCTTCGCCAAAAAGATCACATCAGTGAGCTTCCCGATTCGAATTCCGTCTTCAGTTGTCACTGTTTTATTCTTGATTTCGGAGAAGTAAATCATGAAGAAATTATACTTTATAAAACTATAAATAGTATATTAAAATCTTAGCGCCACAAACGTCTAATTGCCACTGATATTCTCGCGCTGTATCCTTTTGCACGTGCATAACAAATTACTTTGCGGAATATACTGTTTTTCCTTACGTTTCCCGGACTGAGGCGCAAATGCCAACACAACATCTGCTCTCGTAATTTTTCCAATATATCATATAACGAGCTCGTCTTTCCAAAAAAAGCCACGTTTTTTCCACCGTGCTCTTCTGCTACCCACATTTTAACGATTGAAAAGCCGAACTCATGGAGAATTAAGCGCACTCGACGTATGTGATGTTTTGTCGTAACCGCTTCCAACATCGTTCCGGGACGATAGTATTCTTCGATATAATTACCAACGTTTTGAACAGTATCGAGTGAATGCACCTCACATACCAACCGTGAATCATCTACCGTCACATCGTTTTGCCGTGCGATCTCTTTAAACAGAGTCTTCATAAGCTCACTCTCGCTTGGATACTGTGATCCGGCAGTCCTTCCACCCAGAAAAACCACACGGACATCCGTGCTATTCCCGCGACAGACGCGGGTAAACGCAGCCGACACCACTTGTTGTGATTCGATACTCAGCAGCTGCCAGCTTCGATTATCGTCCGACACCGGGAGTGTCAAACCTTTTCCAAATACGAGTAAATCAGTTTGTGACATAGATATGCTATTTTCATTATAAATGACAATGAAGCACGGTTATCCAGTACTGTATACTGTTGACACAATGGTAGATCTCATTATTCAGCTCAGCAGATATCTCAATGAGCATCAGATTAATCATCGATTTGTTGGAGGCGTTTCATGGTCTGGCTTACTCAACAAACAAACGACCTACAATATCGATATAAAGAAAAGGTCTATCCGGCTACACAAGTACAACCAACTCGTCCTCACTCGTACCGACGGCTCACCAAAAGACATCGATATTATCGTTTTCATTGAAAAAGAATCCGACTACCAAAAACTAAAGTTATTTGCTCTCAACCTCCGAAAAAACTATCCTCAACCGCCCATTATATCTATCGAAAATGCCCGTTATGAAAAGGCGGAGCAGGGGAATATATGGCAATTTGTTACTGCTTTAAGCGTGAAAAATGGCACCCTTTTCCTCACATTTGATTCTATTCGAGAGGAAATCAGTTGGGAGTCAATCGCACCATGGCAGGTAATACTTGATGGCGGAGTGACATATACCGTGCGTAATCCCATTGCCGACTCCTATGCCTATCGGATCCGCGTCCCCTCCGGAACCAAACCGAAAGATGTAGCAAAACTTACCGAGCTGGACAAGCTAAGAGACGAAGTAATAAAACAGGGAAAAGAAATCAAGATTGACTTTATGAGCGAGGAATACTTCGCACCCTGGAAGCGATATCAAATGCAACTTGCCGGTTCTTCCGAAATTTCCGTACAGATTAAGCGAACTATCACCAAAATATATTGGAGTACCATCGGCACCGCGCTCGCCCATGGGGGAGGCCTCCTCGGTATCATTGCCGAAAAACTTTCCAATCAATTCACCGGATCAAGACAGTAAGCTTAATTCCCCATTTATATCTAAAATTCCTCTATACTATTCAACTATGTTACTTTACCTCGACTTCGACGGTACCATGTTTGAACCCATCCTTGGAATTCCCCGTTCGATGTACTACAACATCAGGATTTCCCGCCTCATCAAAAAATACCATCTCCCATTCGTTATCTCTACCGGCCGCCGGCACTGGAAATGGTTCCACCGCATCTTACTGAGACTTCTTTTTCTCCCTGATCCTGATATGCTCGTCATTTCAGTCGGGTCGAAGATATTTGTAAAAAAAGGGAATAAATATGAACTCGACCAACGATGGGAAGATCATCTTGCTGCATCCGACTGGGCACCAGATACCATTACTCCGGTATTTAAAGAAATCCTCGATGAAAATGACATCTCCTATACCTTTATCCGCGAGGAGACTCATGTTATTCGTGCCAACCTCATTATGACCCCATTCACTAAAATCGAATTGGTTCAGAAACACCTGCAACGCATCCTTCCTCCCTCTGTTTCGTACACTCTTACCGAAAAAATACGGCTCACCAACTCTCACACCGTATTCACGGGCGAATTTCTGATTATCAATGGGCGCGCGGGCAAAGATAATGCTCTCGAATATTTACTGACTACTTATTATACCCATGTCGACAGCTGTCTCATCGCCGGCGACGCCACACTCGACACTTCCATGCTCCTCAAGCGATACTCCTCGAAAATTCCCTTTTTCCGACTTGGCGTCAACCTTCAGCCACATGCTCGCGACATACTCGAGAAATCTCACAATCCGAAAGTGAGTATTTATCCCAAATACGGCTCCCGCGCACTCTATGAGACTATTCTCAGAGTCGTACACCCTAAGGGTGTCCAGAAATAGCATAATCCTATAATCAATACTTTCATTCTTCTATTGATGAGCTCAAATAATCTGTCTATATTCAAGAGTGTTTGACTTCTACTATAGGTTTTAATATAATATAAAATAAATGAAAAGATGGCTTTACTCTACTAAAAATACATTGACCAGATCCGCACAAACTACATATAAAAAAATCACAACCTCCATACAATCCAACCCATTTCGCAGCTTTGCTATAGCAATAGCGATACTATTTATTCTTATTTTACTGAGTGCGTTCTTATCACGCCCTAAGTCTCAGCAAAATAAAGAAACTCAG
>JAAXWV010000165.1 GCA_013334845.1 Candidatus Roizmanbacteria bacterium
TTTTGGGCGGAGGCATTCCTTATCGTGATTTTTTTGATCATCATCTCCCCTTTGCCTGGTATTTTGCTGCGATACTTCTGAAACTTTCTTTTGGCTCCTATATTGGTTTTCGTTTTCTCTGGGCATTGATCGCATTTTTGTCTCTTTTAAGTCTGGGGGTATGGATTCGCCGAACTCTTCCTGATTTGTATAAATATTTCCTCGTGTTTGCGGTTCTATATCCGTTGATGGGAGTATATTTCTGGTTCCATCTATATCTAGCTGACAGTTTAGCAGTGTTATTTCTTTCTCTTTCATTTTGGATACTGATCGTCGAAACAATGTTGGCTAAACGATCATTGAAGGTGCTTGGCATTGCATCATTTTTCACTTTCAGCATGATTTTTTCTTCCCTAACCTATGTATATCTGGGTGGTGTTTTTTATGCCTGGATGTTCTATTTGACAGGATGGAAGCCTCGACAGTTGATAAAGCTCTTGGCAATTACTCTCGTACCTTACTTCGTATTCTTGCTGTTTTTAGTGCTGACGGGCAGCTGGGATGAATTCTATTTTTCCAATGTTGTTTACAATACTGTTCATTACATTAGTATGCCCAACTTTGAACGGGGTGTTCACTTCAATCCGGTTAAGTTTGCGGTAACTTTGTTTTACAACTTCTATTCAAATTATGTGCCGCTCCTTATGAAGATTAAAGAGGTAAATATGTATCTTCCCATCGGAGTCTTGGGGGGAATAGGGACACTCTCTCTTTGTGTACTATTATTTGCAAGAAATGTCCCTTTAGGGTTTCTATATTTTGCTGCACTCTCATTCTCTGCACCTCGCAGTAATGTACAACTAGCCAACGAGACAGATTATCAGATGAGCGTATTTCTTGTATTTGGATTTATATCTGCACTCGTGGCTTTATATCTCCTTCAGAAGGTGAAAACGCATAATATTTTTATTTATGATTCACGTCGCGTTGTACAGTTGGCCCTTGCTTTTTTACTTGTATTTTCAGTGATCCCCCTTGCTAAAAATACCTACGACAAATTTTATATGCGTTATACTCAAAAAATGCCTTCAATAAAGGATTATTCATACGCCTCTCAGTTTATTGATAATCTCGTGGGGAATAACTATTTCTGGTATGGTCCCTATGAACCGGATAATGAATTTTTTGTAAAAACTGCCAGACTTCCCGGCAAGTATCCCACTCTACTGCCGCAGTTTAGTGAAGATGAGTATATGAAAACCGATTTTATCAGCCAGTTCGAAGCACATCCGCCTGAGATCATAATCTACAAACACGATAGCTCTATATTTATGCGGCCCGCTCTTCAGTTTGGTAAGTTTTTTCTCGACTGGATGAATGACAAATATACTTCAGTCGAAAACATAAAGGGAGTGACAGTATTACGTAGTCCTTCTGAATTTAATCTCGGATCAGACCTCTATCTGTTGAATAAAGATGAAAGCAAACTCCTTCAAAAACTGCGCGACCAATCATATATTGCGTACTAACGCGAAGAGATAGTTCTTCACGAGATGGATTTTTGTGCGTAATGGTGCATATTTCAGACCAAATTTTACTCGATTTTTTTCCTGATACTTCACATGGAAAGCCGACCCTGACCCTTCTGTTGATTGTCCATTTTTATGCCACAATTTGATTAACGGTATATAGAGAAGAGGAATATTGGCGCGTTTTGCCCGTTCACAGTAGTCGGTATCTTCATAGTACATAAAATACGATTCATCCCATGTGCCAAGTGCTTCTATTACTGCGCGGTCATAACATATGAGACATCCGGTTATAAAATCAGTAACTTCGGTTTTTTCATATTGCCCATGGTCGACGTCATCTACACCCCGATGATGGGCTAGAACATGGTTCCAGTCAATCTTCCCCCCTGCATACCAAAGCACCTTCCCTCGATCGGCCGGCGAATAACGATTTGTATGAAATTCAAAGTTAGGAGCGTAATAAATTTTTCCACCGATTATTGTTTTCGGACGGCTTTGAAGAGCTTTAGAGATTTCTGCCACAAAATCTTTTTCAAAATAGGTGTCGTTATTCATGATACAGAATTGAGAGTATCCCTCTTTGAGGGCTTGTGCGATACCGACATTGACGCCATGAGCATACCCTTTATTTTCAGATGTGAGTACTTGGTGAGGGATTGATGTTTGTATTTTTTGGGGAACTGGGGAAAGATCAACAAGGTAGAGAAAAAAATTCTTTTCGGACTGTCTTCCAAGACTGCTAATGAAATCGGCCAGAATATCGTAATTTTTATACACAACTGTTATGATTGCAAGACGTGGGTTCATGAGGTGATTATAACAATTCTTACTTATATATTTTTCCTTAAAAGCTGAATGAAATCAAAGATTATGTGGATTCGAAAAACAAAGTGGACAAATAAATAATAAACAACTGCGGCAAGACACACAGAGATGCTAAGAAACACAAAGCTTTGAAGCGGAATGAAAAAAGTGAATATTAACAGAAAGAGTCCCATACCAAGTGCTGAAACAATAAAAGGAAGTAGACCTGCAAAAAAGGAAAGTGAGACATAGCGACGTCCAATATAAATTACGAGTACAAAGGTTAAAGAAATAAGGAGATGAGTGAGTGGAAACCCATACATACCCCACAGGCGGGTAGTGATAGGGGTAAAAATCCACATGATGACCGTCCAAAATACCATCAGGGAAAAAGTAGTTTTCACCTTGCCAAGAGCATTAAATAGATTCATAAACGGTGAAGAATAGGTCACTAAAAAAGAAGATAGTATAAAGATGTAAAAAATAGGCAATGCCTTAGCCCATTTTTCGTAGTGAGGGATGAGATAAATAAGTTGATTCATGCCATATGCGAGTCCTAACATGAGAGGCGCAAGTAAGGCAGTCTGGTAATAGAGAATCTTTTGAAGGAGCTGTTTGACACGATTTTCATCATCTTGAAAGCGAGCTATCAATGGGAAAATTACCCTGCTCAAATTATCCATAATAATCCTGATAGGAGCTTCTGCCCACTTTTTAGCCCAGCCAATATATCCGACACCCTCAAACCCAAGGATTTTCCCCAGAAAAAGAATAATGAGATCATCCTTGAAGAGAGCCAAAAACGAGCTTGCCTGGAAGGGAACTCCGAAGGAGAGGAGCGTTTTTACACTGTGAGGAGCAATTCCAATGCGGGGAATCCAGGGGGAGATTGTATATATCGCGATAAGTCCAACTACCGCTCGCAGTATAACTGAATAGGTAAAACTCATCAGACTGAAATGGGCAAGAGCTAACATGATCACCGAAATATAGAACACGGTGTTTTCTATTATTTGAACGATGACAATCTTTTGAAATTGTATATGACGTTCCAGGAAAATCGAGGGAATTGTTTTGAGTGAAGATATAAAAAACGAGAGCAGAAGTGCATAATAAAGATATATTCCTTCAGGAGGTAACTTATAAAAACTTTGAACAAAATGCCCGAGCAGAAAACCAATACTAATCGTTGTGATAATCAAAATCTGTTGAAGCGTAAATGTGGTCTTGATATCGTCGTCCGTAATATCCTTTTTTTGAATAAGAGAAGCAGCCAGCCCAATATCGGAAAAGTAATTGAGAAGTGAGATAAGGGAAAGGACAGTAATGTAAATTCCAAAAACAGCCGGCGAGAGAAGTATCGTGAGAACGAGGTTGGCTGCAAGTCCCAATACCGCAGCATAACCGCTCTGAAAAAACAGACTAAAGGTGCTGATAATGGTGCTTTTTTTAAGATGAGCGACGTTTTCTTTTCTCATAATAGAGTCCAAAAATTCCCAGCCCGATACCTGTTAGAATAGTGATCCAGTTACCTGTTTGTTCGACAATGGTTTGCTGGTATTTAATTGTAACAGTTGCCGGTTCGGTTATTGTTATTATCGGGCGGCCCAGCGGGTCAAATTTCGATGGTACTATCCGATGATTATTAACCATGATCTGCCAGTAGGGGAAGTAGAGAAAATTGAGGGTTATCCTGCCCGGA
>JAAXWV010000166.1 GCA_013334845.1 Candidatus Roizmanbacteria bacterium
GTTGAGAGAACAAAAAAAGAGGGGATTGTTCTACCAACCCTTTTTTAAGAAGTAACTAACACTTTTGAAACGGTACCGCGGTGCCTCTAGAGGGAATCGAACCCCCATCACTGGTTCCGAAGACCAGTACTCTATCCTTTAAGCTATAGAGGCTGTACATTACCATTCCCAGCCGCTCTATATTATACTATACAGATATGCATACGAACATCGTGGGTTATATTGCTTACACACTTGCGCTATTGGTCGAACTGATAGTTGCATTCTCACTATGCATCTACGCAATCTCTCACGTCTTTTCCTCACTTATGGGATCGCCCTACGTTCCTACAAAAAAGAAGGAAATAGAGGAGATGCTTAAAACAGCTAAGCTTAAGAAGGGTCAGAAGTTTCTTGAGTTGGGGAGTGGAGATGGTAGAGTAGTGCGTACTGCGGTAAAAATGTTCGGTGTAGTAGGACAGGGTATCGATATCAACCCAACTCTCGTCTGGATTGCCCGATTTAAGGCCCGCCTGCAAAAACTCAAAAATATCACCTTTAAAACACAAAATATATTTAGTACTTCGTACAAAGATGCCGACGTGATCTATCTTTTCCTCATGCCGGAACTTATCGCCAAAATGAGGCCAAAAATGGAGACTGAAATCAAACCAACCACTATCATTATCTCTCATGGCTTTAAGGTGGAAGGCTGGACCCCTTACCAAACTATCGTTCACAAGCCGTTTCCTACGTATTATTATCAACCTCGTTCTTCGTTGACAAAGAAGGCGTAATTACCTTATAGTTGATATATGCTCCAAAAGCTTCTTATACTTGTGTTCACATTCATATTGCTCACTTCTTTTAATCTATTCATCGGCATCAATATGATTAACCGGAACAACCGGCTCGCAAGTACTGAGCGCATTCTGAATGAAATTACTTCACCGCTTCCCGATTCTCCCCAAAATACCTATACCTTTACTTCAGCTCCGTTTGTAATGGGCGCATACACAACGAAAGCAGAGATAGCCGATGCACGCGGAGTTAATCTTCGTACTTTTTTCCGTAAATACAACTCACCCTTATATGACTATGCTGACTTTATCGTGGAAACTTCAGATAAATACAAATTTGATTATCGCTTATTGCCTGCTATCGCTATGCAGGAATCCAATCTTTGCCGTGTGATACCCGACAACTCTCATAACTGTTGGGGGTGGGGAATCTATGGGGAAACTGTCACTCGATTTGATTCATATGAGGAAGCAATTGAAGCAGTGGCCAAAGGGTTGAAGAAAAATTATATAGATAAGGGGCTTGTCACCGCTTCCGCTATCATGAGTAAATACAATCCTTCTTCAAATGGGAGTTGGGCACACGGAGTGAACGTCTTCTTAAAAGCGTTAGAATGAGTTCAGGTTACCGATCGTGCAGCGGTTATCTCGTTTGACTGGGTAAGGTTGGTTTGCTTCTTTTTTGTTGCGGTTGCAAAAAGCGACCCTCGTTTTTTCTTTTTGGAGGTCATTGCCGCCAGCCATGTGCGAGACTCACCGATTTTAGCTCTCATTTGTCTTAATAGGCTTAAAATAATTTCCAGGAATCGTATATGGTAAATACCACTCACTTCAGGCTTGCCATTTATTGAAATCTTTTCAATATCGGATATTTCACTCTGAAGTGTATCACTCGCCTTCTTAAGTGCTGTAACTTCCTGCTTAACCTGACGCTGTAACTCCTGTGTAATTTTCAAGAGTTCCTTTGAACTTTTGGCAGCCTCGTAATTAAAAAGATTATTGATCCCCTCTCTTCGGATACCTTGACTCTTTTCTACTTTTGCTGCAGGCTTTCTTTCGGTATCCGAAACAGACTGACGCCCCAGCAAAATATCCATAAAATTAATATTTGCCACAGAAGCGATATCTTTTGTTGACTGTTTAATGAAAGATTTTTCAACAGGGGGATTAGTCTCTCGGAGAGACTCTATAGTATTTGCGCCTGAATTGTGTCTTCTCGCGTTTGCAGCGCTCTTAGTCTGCATACCCGTATTTTACTACAGGTTAGTTATAAAATCAAGAACCTTTTGCTTCCGAAGTACACTCGCGAAATAGTACATATTGGCTTGAGCATTAGCTCTTTCCTGATCACTTTTGACACCCGAAAATAGTTTATCCAGCTCTTCTTTTTCGACCTGTATATTCTCCTCGTCTCCAATCGCCATGAGAATGAACTCGATTTTGTACATTTCTTCTACCTCTTTTTTCATCTGAGTCTTCAAATCTTCTACAGTAGTGTTGCGTGACTGCACATATGTTTCGACAGTTAAGCCAAGCTTTTGAATATCGTCGACCAAACGAGCGAGACGCGTCTCTACCTCTTCATCTATAACGATATCCGAGATTTCACATTGTACTTCTTTAAGAAGTACAGAAAGTACTTCGTTCAGCTGTTGTTGTTTTTCTGCGTTTTCGTCTCTTTTTTGTTCATCTTTACCGGGTACCCAGATTTCGGCTTTTTTTGACCCTGTAAGGGCTTTTTTCACCTTCTCCTTATACTTACCAAGTACAACTTCAGGCTTTTCCGGAACAGTCATCTTCACCTCCCAATCTTCATTCTCTTTCGCTTTTACGATTTCCACCTTTGGGGAGGCAATTGGATGAAGATTTTCTTCCTTGATAAGATCATTGTAGAGGCGAGGAAAAAGGGTATGAATTAGTTTTTGGTAGACAGCATCTTTACTGATATTCTTTTCCGCAATTGCTTTTGGTACTTTTCCCTCACGAAAGCCATCTACGGCAAGTGTTTTGTGAATTGCGTCGAATGCAACATCGTATTCGGTTTGAACATCTTTCCAGGGGATCTGAAGAGTGAATTCAATAGTATTCTTGGGTAAGCTTTTTTTAGTGTGTTTTGACATGAATTATAATTCTACACTATTAGTGCTCAAATTCAATTGTTTTTTCTCACTTTCCAGCATCTTATTTCGGAAGTAACGAACTCGCTGGGCCCATGTAGGACTCTCTGAGTATATGTGTCCGACCTCTTCGATTGTAAGCGCTCCATGGTTCATATAGTTTGCCTTAAGTTCACGGGCTACCGTATTGATGGCATCACCCCAGTTAGTAAAATGAATATAACCTCCACCCCAACCAAAAGGATTAAAGCTGCCCGAAAGGATAAATTTTCCGAATGTTGATTCAAGTCCTGAGATGGCAGGCAAAAGGTAGCAATCAATTCCATAAGTCTTACAGGCATTAATAAACTCATCTTCAAATCCTATAAGAGGTGAGCTATAGGCTTCGAGTGTATCGCGGATAACTGATTTCTTTACCGCATAGTTTATATCAACAAGATTCATTGTGAATTGAGGCTGATTAACAGCAAGACGTGCTGAAGCACCCGCCTCAGAAGCAGCAAAGGCGTGTTTAGGAAGAGTTAACATCATGACAGCAAAAGCTATCATGACAATGGTATATGTTTTTACCATAAAAAAAATCCTAAAGCTCTTCAAACAACTGTAGAAAAACCTTAGGATCTAAACGAAGTATACAATATTATTATAGGTTTGTCAAGTATTTATGTAATAAATCCGATAGATAGATTTATATATATTTACTATATACAAAGCTTTCACCTCAATATGATTCGATATAATGATAAAATAGAGCTTGTATGTCAACTAATACTTTTTTTACCTATTGTTTCGGCTGTAGAGTAAACCAAGCAGAAAAAGATGAGCTAGATAGACAGATGGTTGCACGTGGTTATATTCAAACAGAGGATAATCCTAATCTATATATTCTCAATTCATGCGCCGTTACCCAAAAAGCAGAGAGAGAAGCCCGCCAACTCGTCCATCGACTTAAGCGGGAAAATCCCCAGTCACATATAGTAGTTACTGGCTGTGCAGCTACCAACTGGCTTAAAAAAGGTGAAAAACTGTCTGATGTCGACTTATTGATCGACAATCAAAACAAGGAATTTGTTGCTGAAATTATTGACCGGCGCCTGG
>JAAXWV010000167.1 GCA_013334845.1 Candidatus Roizmanbacteria bacterium
AAAATCTCAATCCCCTCGCCTCGGCCCTTGCATTCTTTTAGGCCACGCAGCTACCGATCAAGCGCTCTTTGCTTGACTAACTAAGCTGTTAGCTGTTGCTGTGGTGGTTTGTTGTCGACGTCAGTCTGTGGGCTATAACTGACCGAAGGGAGGGCATCGCACACCTGACTTAAAAAGGTTCAATCAAGAAAAGGGGGTATCTGTGTGGGGTATGTTTCTTGCGGACGCTGTTGCCGAGGGAATAAATTCCACGGCACAACATCAAAGGACTGAACTACCAAGGGTAAGAGAGACAAAGCTTTGAAGATCGTTCGCAGCAATAAGGCTGGAGGATCGCGCCGACCTGCTGGCCTTTTATAACTCCGTTGGCGGTGGTTCCAGCGCAGCGAAAAACGCCGGGAATGCGATGAGAAAAGAGCGTGGCGGCCGGGGAAGCCGGACGCCGATCGAATAACCCCAAAAATCTAAATGGAAATCATTTATTTAACTTTTATCCGGTATCAAATAGCCCGCCCGGCCCAGGTCCGGATCGCGCTTTATGGTATCAATGATGCGACTGCAGGCGAAACCAGATAGACCAATCTGGTACCAAAATATTTCCAACCATCGCCGGCGCCGGCCGGATCCTGGGCGGATAGCTCGGCCGGCCGGTATCATTTCGCTATTTTGTTTTACCTTTCACGATACCTTCTCAATACTCTCTTCGTAAGCATGAGGATCCATATACACATCTCGAGATATGGTATTGGGAAAAACATTTCTTTTGCTCAAGTTCCCCAATTAAACACAGAGAACGCGATTGCAAACATATTTAATTCAGGCCTAATATTCTTGCATGATGTGGTCAGTTCTGATATCTGAGAAAGGAATGTTCTCCCCTCCCCCACCTAAAATTTTACACCCCTCAAAAAGGAATAAACTATGAGCGATCTACTTAGAATTTTAACTCACTCTCGCCGTCTCAAACATGCCGTAAAAGAATTATCAATTGAACAATTGGAAGAAATTAAAATTAAACTGCAAACCATTATTGATGATCGGTTTGCCGAATCAGAGGCTGAGAAACGAATTAATTCTGAAAAAGACGCAAAAATCCAACAATACAAAGAAATGCTAGAAGCCGATGGTATCGGCCTAGAGGAATTGCTGGGACTTCCGATTGAAAAACAGGGCAAGCGGTCCTCTCGACCGGCGAAATACGAAATGTGGAATGATGAGGGACAGCATATCACTTGGACCGGTCAGGGCAGAATGCCAAATATTTTCAAAGCTCGGATTGATGCTGGTGAACCTCTTGAAACATTTTTAATAGAATAATATATCCTATGATTTTAATTTGATATTTCTTCTTCAAACTATCTTTTTGCAATCAACTTGATTCCTTTCTGCAGCAATACATTATTGCAGCATTGCAGTATTACTGTATTGTGCTATGCAATAAATACATCTGCCCGCAATGATGCAACCTGTCTACAGGGTAAGCGCTTTATCTTGACTGACTAAAGTTGTTTTCTGTTGCTGTTATTCCGCCCTCCCTGACCGAAGGGAATGTCTTGCCACAGACAAAATTTATAAAAGTTCCCGGAGTGAGCCCGAGGCTGGCTCCGGGTCCAATGATGATAAGTAAGAGGCACAAAGAAAAAGCAATCTGTCCGATTAAGGGGACCACTCCGGAAACTGCTTTAGATTCGCCCGAAGGGTGTGGTTCTGCCATCTATGCAGCAATGATTCGATGCATAGCGTCGCATATACGCATGTACTCATATGCGACACTATGCATTTATGCTTTTATGACTTAAACACAGGTATTACTGAGACGTTTCAGGCAGCTGGGAAAAAGATTGCGCCAACCAAATCGATTTTTTCGAGCTGATCTTATTTGTGGCTATGGCATTTTTGCCTTTGATATCGGCTACCCAAAGAGGTTCTATCCCCTCCCCTGTATTTATTAAAAGCCGTCCTGCACAAGGTCCCCGGTTCTCACCTTGCGTATTTAATCTTGTATCCTGGCGAATAAATTTCCAACACTGAAATCTTCATTTTTTAGACTCAATTGTACCTGCACCCTACCCTGCCAGCTCTTTGACTTCTCCCTGCCCTGGTCATTCGCAAACATTGGGCCACACTGAGCTTCCTCACCTGAGTGTCATTTTTTATCGAGTTATAACGATATTTATGGAGATCGTTACAGTATTTTCGCTTTCGCCCGCTCAGTGCTTTCCCGCAGTATAAACATTTTTTCAAAATGCTCTGTCCTCGCTATTTTTGACTCAACATACTGACGGTATCGCTCTTCTCATCAACACCTGAACGCCAATCGTCATATTCTATACATTTCCAATCTCATATGGTGATATCGACTCGCTGCCAACTTTCGACCCATTCTCAAATCTGAACCCGGATAGCATCTTTTACTCCGCTTATATATTCAGCACTCCTGTGATCTCGATTTCGGGGTGGTTGAAAAGAAAATCTATGATTTCTTTTATCCGATTTTCGTTTTCCGGTTTGATTTTCCAACCTCTTAATTTTACCTCTCAGTTCGATAAGGGAAGCACGTCTTGCAGTAAAGATAATCTATGGTGCCATTACTTGGGCAAACGTCTTCATGTTTATGCCATTTTCTACAACCAAAGCATTGATATGTACGCTTCCCACGAAGGACAGATTTAACTTTTTCAACTACTATGCGAAAGACAGCCACTTAATCCTCCTCATCTCAGCTCGTCGTTTTTTAACTTCCAAATCTCTAATTTCTTTTTGAATTTGTTGTAATTCCTGATCGGAAACGGTGGGTACCACCTCATTTTTCTTATAGTATCTCCGATAAAAGAAATAGCAGCAACTGCTGAATATCAAAAATATAATAGCGACAAGTCCGGTCCAGTTATACTGCAAAATCTCCATTGCATCATTTACCAACAGCATATATGCGCAATTACGTAAATATGTAAATATGTAAGTACGCTATTCACTCAAAAAACCTAACACTAGGTCAGGCAAATCTCTTTCCTGTCGAGAACTTCTTTCGAGTTGCTTCCGAATTTTATCGATAGTGATTTGTTCACCGAGAAATACATGGCGCAGCATAAGAGAAACGAGCCTGGTAAGTGCGGTGAGATTGGCAAGACTCGATTGCAATTTGTGATCATTTTCTCCCGCTGTCGTTACAAACAGCTCAACCGGTTTACCTGCGTATTCGGAAACGATGAGATACCATTCGTTTTTCTCCCGGTCCTCGGCTCTGTGTCGTTTCGCATCGAGAACTTCTGCAATTTCTGTTTTCCACGGAATTTTAATTCTTCTGACCTGGGGGAGAATCGCCCTGTCATGCAAAAGTGGCCAAACCTGCTCTATGACACTCGGGGAATTTATCACCGCATAAACCGCTGGCCTACACTCGTCGCACACGTAAAACATTTTTTTAACTCGTATCACTCCGGACAATGAGCCGCAAAATTTACATGCTTTTTTCATCAACGCAATCCCCGCTCCTGACGTTATCTGTTCCGTAGTCCTCAACGAGACGTTCCAAAATCTGATCTGCAATTAACTTATTTTTAACTGCCGATCTTAATTCTGTAAGCAGAGAAAACGTTTGATGCATTTTCCTGAGATATTGATCTCTCGAAGATACCAGCTCGGAATAATTTTCAATCATCCAAGATAATGCCTTGGATCTGGTATTGAAACCGTTCTTTTTCGAAATCTCATCAAGAATTTTATTGTGGTCATCCGTTGCCCGAAATGTAAATGCCATGCCGCCCTCACTGATAGAGATTATATCCAATTACATCGGGATTTCTGACATAATACCATCATGTCACAATGATGTAAAGACATAATACAGCACTAATGCTATTATGTGTTGCTGGATAAGAATAATTATGCTATGACACAACAATGCATGATCGTAGTTATGACAAAACAGAGCAAGGGAGTGAGAGTGTATGAAGATAATATCAATCAACAACCAAAAGGGGGGGG
>JAAXWV010000168.1 GCA_013334845.1 Candidatus Roizmanbacteria bacterium
ATGATGTAAAAAATAGGCAGAAAGTTTCTGTTGAAGAAAAAGACATCAAGAAAACAAAATATGAGCGTCAGACAAAAGACGGAAAGACTCAAGTCCGTTATGCGCTCCGTGCTCAGGTTAGTGGAACAAAACTAACCAAGTTCGTATCAGAAGCAGATTGGAAAAGTTTAAGTGCACCAGAGGAATAACCTCGCATTCAAAAGAGGGGCTATTACGATAGTCCCTCTTTTTTATGGTGATCGGATATAGTATTATTAATACAATGAAAAAAGTCCTCTATATTGCCACATCACTTGTGCTTCTCTTTGGCTTCCTTTTCATTGTATATAGTTTTACCAATAAACCTTCTGTAATTACATATTCGGAAGTAAATGTAATCAAGCCCGATGATCATCTCAAATGGTCTTCTGCCAAAAAGGATATACTCGTCGAATACAGCGACTATCAATGCCCCGGCTGTGCCAACTTCCACAAACTTATTCAAACACTGGAAAAATCACCTGACGGAGCCAAAATCATGCAGAATGTGACATTTGTGTACCGCAATTTCCCCCTGACTCAGATTCACCGCAACTCACTCAGCGCTGCATACCTGGGAGAAGCGGCCGGTAAACAGGGGAAGTTTTTTGAAATGGGAGATGTTTTATTTGACAAACAATCAGAATGGGCGGAAGCAGAAGATCCACAGCCCCTTTTTATGCGATATGCCCAGAGCTTAGGACTAAATATCGACCAGTTGAAAACCGACATGAATTCCCAAGAAGTGAAGGACAAGGTCCAGAAAGACCAAGCGTCAGGTACAAACGCCAGTTTGGACAAAACGCCCACTTTTTACCTCAACGGCAAAAAAATCGACCCTCAATCGTTCGATGATTTCAAGACTACTCTTGAACAAAGCTACCAGTAAATAGCTGAGTTTCCCTCCTGGCAATCGAGTATAATATACTCTATATGAGTATGAGTCTGGTGAAATTCAATTTTCCAGAGCAGGGGAGTGGACGCCTCATTTTTGCGATCCCCCAATCTAACGAATACCATACCATTTCTCACGTTAAACTCAATCCTTCAGCGGAGTTAATAACTGAAAACACATGGAAAAATCGGGTAGCAATATATACATTAAACGACGTTAAAGATTCGCCTTTCCTTTCATTCCGTGCTCAGTTCAAACCGATAGCCAAACATATCGGCCCTCTTTGGCACGTTAAGGACTATTCCGAACTTGACTCTAAAACTCTTACCCAGTACACAAAAGCAGACCGCTTCGTAGTGAGCGGAAACCGGGAACTTATTAAAATTACCAACAAAGTGTGGGAAGGGGAGGAGAGTTTGGAAAAAAATATCCAATCACTCTATGCATACACACTCGATTATCTGTCCTACGGAAACCCCATTTCAGGGTTATATTCAGCTCAAGAAGCATACGAACAGAAAGTCACTGATTGTGGAGGATTCTCCACCTTTTTCATTTCGTTACTTCACATTATGCAGATCCCCTCACGCCTTGTTGTCGGGTTTTTACTTAAACCCCCATCTTACAAGAAAGTATTAGCAAACCTTAATGTTTTTCCCTACGACCTTTCCGATTTCACCATGCATGTATGGACTGAAGTCATCCTGCCTGATGGTTCGCTTTTCCCAATTGACCCGGCAGTAGAGTGGAGAAGAGTACATGGGCTTTCCCATCGGAAGGGAGGCTTTGGGATTGTTGCTGCCGACCGCCTCGTAACCTCTTATGGGGAAGATATGGTTCTTGCGCATGACTCGCAGGAAACGGTTATCGATATATTACAGCACCCGACAAGGATTTAGCATCCGCTTAAAGGTTTTACCTCTTCATCATTTGATATAATTTCCATTGAAATGCAGATAATAGTCGATGGAGTACTTACCCATTATGAAATAGTGGGCGGTGGAAAAAAAGACAAACTACTCATACTTCATGGCTGGCAGAGATCGCTTAAGGAATGGCTACCAGTATCGGCTTATATGAGTGACTCATACGAGGTTATACTTCTTGATCTGCCAGGATTTGGACAGACTTCAAAACCTGATTCTGATTATTCAATTTATGATTATGCCAATTTTGTAAAAGATTTTCTCGGTAAAATTAGCTGCAAAAAAGTGTCACTTCTAGGTCATTCCTTTGGTGGCAGAGTTGGAATTATTCTTGGTGCAAATACAAGTTTGATAGATAAATTAGTCTTAGTAGATGCCGCAGGGATCGAGAAAAGAAGTGCCCTGGCAAAGATTAAAATATTCTGTTTCAAGGTTTTGAAACACCTGCTTCCTTCACAAGCACTCATAATTTTACGTAATTTATTAGGTTCCCGTGATTATAAGTCTGCCGGTACCCTGAGAAATATTTTTATAAAAGTCATTAACGAGGATCTATCATATTTACTCTCAAAAATTCATAATTCCACTTATCTCATCTGGGGAGAAAATGATGAAGAAGTCCCGATAAGCAAAGCAAAACGTATGAAAAAAATGATACCTAATTCTCGCCTGCGTATTGTCTGGAAAGCAGGCCACAGTCCACATATAGAAAAACAGGCAGAGTTTAAAGAAATACTTATTGACACGTTATTATCAAGATGATCAAATATCTATTTCCCTATACGCTACATTTACAGATCCTCCAGCTATATGAATACACAATCAACGATTTACTGCGCTGGACGCAGCATCATTATTTCACTAGATCTACAGAAAACAAAAAACCAATAGTTTGGACCCCTAAGGCAAGGTTTATTTATATACTAGCTATTATTTTAGCACTATCCAGTGCTCTCATATTCACGGTATCATTAGGCGTTACTGGTTTTCTATTAGGTTTGATCATTGCAACTCAGGCTTATATTTTTTTAGTAATCTCACGACTTATCTTACTGCCTTGGGAAAAATACCAAAAAAACAAGATTAAAACGGAAACTGAAAATAAAATTCTCAAACAGAGAGGTCTTAAGGTTATTGGAATCACCGGTTCATATGGAAAAACGAGCGTAAAAGAATTTTTATACCAAATATTAAAGTGCAAATACAACGTACTGAAAACACCTGAGAGTTTTAATACCCCTTATGGTATAGCGAAAGTAGTCGACCTTGAATTAGACGACTCTTATGATTATTTTATATGCGAAATGGGAGCTTATAGAGTGGGCGAAATTAAGGAAATTTGCGATATGGTTCATCCTCAGTATGGAATTCTGACCGGAATCAATGAGCAGCACCTATCAACCTTCAAGTCAATCCAAAACACTATCAGTGGAAAATTTGAGTTATTCAAATCAATTCCTTCACAAGGTTTTGGAATATACAACAGAGATAATGCATTGATAGTAAATAACGTAGGTCAATGTTCAACAAAGCTATACGATTACGGCTATAGCAGTAATAATTATAGTGTCACCAACATACATCAATCGCATAATGGAAGTGAGTTCGATTTAATTCTGAAAGGAAAATCGTATAGAGCATCAACTAAATTATTCGGAAGATCAAATATTCAGAATATATTGGCAGCTGCTGCAATGAGCCATCTATTAGGCGTCAATCCAAACCAAATAGTACAGATGATCGGAACGTTGGCATATATCCCGCACAGACTACAGCTAATAAGACGTAAGGACATACTGTTGATAGATGATGCTTACAATAGCAATGTTGATGGTTTTAAGGAGGCTATACATTTATTGAAAACATTCGGCAAAAACACCGTTTTTGTTACCCCAGGTATTGTCGACCTAGGAACAAACTCGGAGGCTATACACAAAGAGTTGGGTGAGTATACTAATGGTATCGATTATGTCATATTGGTTGGAAAGTCTCAAATGACCAGCGGATTAAAAAAGGGGATTCCGGAAGCTACTAAAATTATTGAAATTGATTCGATTAAAGAAGTCTGGTCGTGTATCCGCAATTTAAATATTACCAATCCCATCGTCTTACTTGAGAACGATTTGCCTGACAACTACCTCTAA
>JAAXWV010000005.1:0-3175 GCA_013334845.1 Candidatus Roizmanbacteria bacterium
CTGACTGTCGGGGAAAATTCAGGCATTTGAACGGGAAAACAGGGGTAGAACTCACAAAAAAAGAGCGGGTTACTCTACCGCTCTACTTTTCGTAAATACCAACCGTTTTTGATACGCTACTCGCTGTGCTCTCGACGGGATTTGAACCCGTGGTTTATAGGATGAGAACCTATTGTCCTAGGCCGCTAGACGACGAGAGCAATCCAAACTATACATCTCAGATATATACATTTCCCCAGCCTGAGTTTGACTTTCTTCGTCAAATTTAGTACCATTGTATCATTGATCCCCGATAATCTCAAGTTAAGTACGGGGATTTTTTTATGAAAAAATTTCAATTTACCCAAGAAGGATATAACAAGCTCCAACTTGAACACGACGACTTAGTTAAAAATAAAAGATCTGCCGCTATTGATCGCTTACAGAAAGCTCGTGCAATGGGCGATCTTTCTGAAAACAGTGAGTATGTGGCCGCTAAGGAAGATCTCGCTTTCGTGGAAGGACGAATTCAGGAACTGGAAGAACTTTTTAAATATGCAGAGATTGTCGAACAGACAGTACAGGAAGGTGTGGCTGATCTCGGGAGTAAAATCACCGTCGATATTAACGGCAAACAGGTCGTGTTCACCCTTGTAGGTGAATTTGAGGCTGATCCTGCTCAAAGAAAACTATCACAAACCAGTCCAATTGGACAGGCTTTGTTTGGAAAAAAAATTGGAGAGAGTGTCGAAATTGAGGTGCCCGCTGGCAAACTTCTCTACAAAATTCTTGACATTCAAAATAATTAAGGTACAATGTACTTTCATAGGTCACAAGAGAGACCTCGCTGGATTGAACTTGTATAAGGAAAGGGTAACTGCTGAGAAATCCCGACAATCAGACCAGACAGAGCAAGACTCTCTTTTTCACAGTAATGTGAAAGACTTCGGGAAGAAAGTTCGTAAGAACAATTAGAACCCGACGGAATTACCCGTGAGTTACGATCTGAGTTCAGAAAAGAGCCAGTAATACGAAGTAGATAAGATTACTGGAATCAAGGTGGTACCGCGTCTCAAAAGAGCCGTCCTTGAGAAATTAATTTATTTAGTTTCTTTAGGAGGGCTTTTTTTATGGGAAATTTAGAATGTGCCGTTCTTCATGAAGGGCACAAAGTCGCAAGCAATGGTCGCACAGATTTTATTGAGGATCGACAAGGTCGAACATATCTCTCTCTCGGTCAAATGGTCCATTCCTGGGCGTTCTTACGACTCAAACACTCAATGGTTCAGGATGAATCCCAGCGAGAGCAAAGTCCTAATCGTCGTGCAGTCACTCGAGCTATTTGTACCGATGACGTTACTCAAATGGCAGTGGAAAAAGGAATGCCCGTCGAGGTCGTATTACCGCTCAATCTCATCGATGGAAACAGACAAGGGAGTTTGGTAGTGTTAGGAGAAAATATTCACGATTCCTTTGCCTCAGAAACTGACCAGCTCGAACTGGAGCAAGTAAATGACTATTGGAATACTGAAATCTCCCTCACAAATCCATACGAGAGACTTGAAGCGTTGAATAAACAAGGATATCATCTTTCGAAAAATCTAACCACCAATGACGCTGTTGCTCTGGCAGAAATCTGGGAACCTTTCGGATGGGACAAAGCCGGAGTAGAAGCATTTATCAGAAGCTATGAAAACGACCCGGATAAATGGGTAAGCGTTATAAGAGACGATCAGAACAAAATCATTTCGGGATGTATGGCTGAACGTGTTCATTTTAAAGGATTGGAAATGGTAGAGACAACTGAGTTTGGTACCCATCCTGATCATAGGGGCCATGGTGCGTGCACAGTAGCTCTCTATAGTCTCATCAGTCAGGTGATGACTGACACTCAATATAACCCCGCAAATGGAAATACTCCTCTCATCATGGCTGAGTTTAATATGACTGCCCGCTCCGATGTAGTAGGAAGACACGTGGGCATGGAAGTGCCGAAATATTCCACTAACAATGTTCGTGTTGGACAGATCCTGCAACGAAACGTATCGGTTTTCGATGGAAAACCCGAAAACACGATTAGACTTGAAGATCTTCCCGAAGAGGTGCGTGAAACTTATCGAGCAAGTTATGGCAACGATTACTCAAAATGGCGTAACTTTGTCGTTGGTCTTTTGCCTGAAACATCAATTGACAATTATTATCAACCTGATCAAGTGCAAAAAGTACTTAGCCAATATGATATAAAATAAACACAACTATCATGAAAATAATACACACCCCCAACCATACTCAGTTTACAGCACCGTTTGAAGTAGTTAACGGAGATCATGTTGGAGCCGATGAAAAACCGGCACGGCTGGAAAACATCAAAAAAGCGCTTCAGGAGCATGATTATGAGCTCAATACAGTGTCGACTGAAATCCCACTCACCCTTTTAAATGAGATTCACGAACCTAAATATGTTGATTTTATCAGGGATCAGAGCGCAGCTTTACCTCAAAATGGATATTGGTATCCATCTGTATTTCCGTATGCTGAAAGAAGAAGTCAAAATAAACTTTCACAGTTTGGTGAGTTTTGTTTCGACCTCTACACTCCCCTTTTAAATACCACCTACCAAGCGGCTCTGGACTCTGCTTCGAGTGCCTATGAAGCGGCAGAATTTATCAAAAATTCACCCAATCATTCTGTTGTCTATTCGCTCGGCAGACCGCCAGGCCATCATGCCGAAAGATCGCGTATGGGTGGATATTGTTATTTTAATAACGCAGCACTAGCCGCGCACCATTTATCTCAAAACGGTCGGGTCTCGATACTCGATGTAGATTTTCACCATGGTAATGGCACACAGGCGATTTTCTATAACCGGTCTAACGTACAAACAAACTCAATCCATGCTGACCCCAACTGGAAATTCCCCTATTACAGTGGCTATGCTGACGAAAAAGGAACAGGTGAAGGAGAAGGCAAAAACAACAACTATCCTCTTCCCGCAGGTACAACTGATGCACAATATCAGACTGTTCTTGAGCAGGCGCTCCGACAGATTGAAATCCACAAACCTCAATACCTGGTGGTGAGTCTCGGACTTGATACTCACAAAGACGATCCTATTGGTGGGTTTGCTTTAACAACGGAATATTACACAAAGATGGCGAGGACTATTGCCTCATTGAAATTACCTACCGTAATAATT
>JAAXWV010000005.1:3185-16627 GCA_013334845.1 Candidatus Roizmanbacteria bacterium
CGTTGTTTCCCTCGGCATGGACATCTATGAGGGCGACCCGCTTGGTAAGTTCAAGGTCACACGCGAGGGTATCGGGGAGATCGGCAAAAGGATTGCCGCGCTCCACCTCCCCACTGCCATCATCATGGAGGGCGGATATAATACCGAACTATTGGGACAAAATGTGGTCGCTTTTCTGGACGGAATGCGCTAACTGAAGAGGAATATTTGATAAAATAAGAGTATTATCCCGCTTAGCGGAAACGATATATCGTCATTCCCGCGCACGCGGGAATCCAGTGGAATAATTCCTACCAGGAAGTCAAATAAGTGGTAATTAATACGTTGGATCCTCGAGCAAGTCGAGGATGACGAACAACATTTTCATATTTACAAATTTTCAAATTCTCTTTTATGATCTGGGCAGATCGGGAAGCAAAAAAGCTAAAAGAACGAAACAAACCCCTCGAATGGGTAGACGATATGAAAACTCCTTCGGGAAGAGTACATGTCGGAGCCCTTCGCGGTGTCATTATTCACGACATCATGTACAAAGCTCTCTTGAATCACGGAGTGAATGCACGCTACACGTATGTTTTTGATGATCAGGATCCGATGGATGGACTCCCCTCCTATCTTCCTCAGGAGCAATGGGAACAGTATATGGGATGGCCGCTCTATAAAATTCCCTCACCGGAACCGGGTTTTCGAAGTTTCGCCCACTACTATGCCCAAGAGTTTATCGATGTATTCAACTCAATTAATGCCTATCCGGAAATTGTCTGGGGTTCTGAGCTCTACACTTCCGGCAAAATGAATACGGCTATTAAAACAGTCCTCGACAATGCTGAGAAAGTGCGCGAAATTTACGCGCGAATTGCCCATGCTGAGAAGTCAAAAGACTGGTATGCCTTTAGCGTCGAGTGTGATCAGTGTCACAAAATCGGCACCACACAGGTGTATGACTGGGATGGCGAAAACGTCCATTATCGATGCAAACCTGATGCGGTCAAATGGGCAAAAGGATGCGGACACGAAGGAAAAAAATCACCCTATAACGGTAATGGGAAACTCCTCTGGAAACTCGATTGGCCCGCCATGTGGAGTGTAATCGGTGTAACCATAGAGGGCTCAGGTAAAGACCACATGTCTTCTGGTGGATCATATGATATGGCCGATGCATTTTGCAAAGAAGTTTTCCATATGGAAACTCCCTATGCCTTTCCCTACGAATGGTTCACTATTGGGGGGCGAAAAATGTCTTCCTCCAAAGGAATCGGCTCGTCTGCCAAAGAGGTGTCTCAGATCTTGCCGCCTGAAGTTTTCCGCTTTCTGATAGTTAGGACGCCCATAGGTACCGCGCTTGATTTTAATCCTTACGGAGAAACTATTCCCCGCCTATTTGACGACTATGACCGCTGCATGGAAGCATACTTCACTAAATTAGAAAATAAACTTCCTGAAGGAAAACCGGGCGAGGTATTGGCTGATTTTGCCCGCATCATCGAGCTATCTGAGGTACGCCCCTTACCAATTTCCCGACAATTTCTGCCTCGATTCCGCACGATTTGTAACCTTATGAAATCGAAAACTGACCTGGTGAGCTACTTCTGTAAACAAAAGGGTTCTCAGCTGACAGAGGAAGAAAAATCGATTCTCGAAGAACGAACCGTTTTCGCTGAAGTATATCTGAGTAAATATGCAGAAGGGGAACAAGCAAGTAACATGGGACATAGAACGGTAAGCAAAGAGCAGGAAACCGAACAAAAGGCATTCGCACCAACTACGGAGCAGAAGGCGTTTCTACAGTCATTGATTGCAAAGCTGGGACCAATTAATCCTACGGATCGTGATGCTATCCAAAACACGGTATTCGAGGTGCTGAAAGCATCGGGACAGAAACCCCGCGATGTCTTTCCTGCTTTTTATCAGGCACTCATTGGGCAAAATGCCGGACCGCGTGCTGCAGACATCATAATCCAGGAGGGGCTTGATAAATCGATCGAGAAATTGAAGAAATTGATATGAAAGTTCTTCTCGCTACCCAAAATCCGGCAAAAATAGCAGAACTCAAACATGGAATCGCTCTCTATTCCGGGGATATTGAGTGTGTGACACTCGCAGATCTCCAGATAAATAATGAGCCTTCGGAAACCGGAAAAACCTTTGAAGAAAACTCGCTTCTCAAAGCTCGCTATTATGCTGAAAAAGCACATCTGCCCGCACTCGCTGACGATGGGGGAATAATGATTGATATTCTTAACGGTGAACCGGGAATTAAATCAAAACGATGGCTTGGAAGAGGTGCTACAGACAGTGAGTTGATTAAGCATACATTGCTCCGCCTAAATGGTGTTCCACTCGAAAAAAGAACGGCTCGGCTGGCAGCTTGCCTGACTTTTTTTAATCCTGAGACTAATCAAGTAATCCAACAACAAGAAGCGGTAGAAGGATATATCGCCTTGGAACCGACCAAAAAAATCATCCCCGGCTTTCCTTACCGTTCACTTTTCGTCGTAGATGCATTCGACACATATTACGATGAGCTAACAGAAGATGAGCATGCTAAGATCAATCACCGGCTTCGAGCTATCTCCGAACTCGTGCCACGTATTACGAATATACCGGAAGAGTGATACCTTTTTTATTCTGTTCTCTCGATGCTTCCAGATCGTGACAATATGTTTTCGATATCTCACTAAGCCGTTTTGTCACATTTCCAACCAAAATAAGAGGATCTACCCAGCGGAATTTTTTATGTGCCACTCTTTTGCTTTTCGGTAAAAATTCAAGCGATTTGTGGCGCAGTAACGCAAGCATTCTTTGAATCTCTTTATCAGTCGACTGCTTCAGCTTATTTACTACATGTTCGTCATGAATCCACAAATCTCCAAACATAATCACTTTTAAATCGAGCGCCCGTCGAAGTACATCGGCAAAAATACGATATCGCGTCGTTGCCTCAAATCCTGTCCAATGTTCCTGATTTTGTCGTAAGTATCGATAAGCATAGTGATAAGCGCTATCAGAATCATTGAAAACTATCATATTATCCACCACTCGAATTGAGGTTAATGTTTGAGCGGCAATTTCCGGCTCAAATTCACGAAATGAATAATCTAATCGATCGACACATAAATCCGGCATATCGCGATCAAGTAAGTGATAGTGATGTAAATCGGCCAGTTTCTCGACATTATACCCATGAGATGAAAGTAAGGCGGGAATATCTGACTTTCGCAACATGTCGAGATGGACATTGTCCTGGTAATCCTCATTGCCGCCTTCACCGATCACCCAATCAACAACATGTGAAAATGCAGTGTGAGAGATGTCGTGCAATAAGCCAGCAATCTGCTCTTCCTCTGAAGCACCCAGCTTTCTGAGAAGTATCATGACTCCCACACTATGTTCAAAGCGGTAATAATTTTGTTTGATGTAAAACTCGTCAGGTATCCCAAACTGACAGATTTTTTTCAATCGCTGCAGTGACGGCGAGTGCGTCAACTCAAATACAAGAGGAGAATCTAATTCGACAGTTCCGTATATACGATCATGAATAACTATACGTTTCATTTGCTACTTTTAGTTTTTATAGTATCGAATCCGGTGAGTGGAATGAGAACTTCCGGTACTTTGACCGATCCATCAACCTGTTGATAGTTTTCCAGAATTGCGACCAAAATACGCGGAGAAGCGAGCGCGGTATTATTAAAGGAGTAACAGTATTTCATCTCCCCGCTAGTTGTTTTGTATCGAATATTAAGTCTTCGCGTCTGGAAATCGCCCATAATAGAGTTTGACATAGTCTCACCATATCCGTTTCGGCTCGGCATCCAGGTTTCGGTATCGTACTTTATCATCTGTGGTTCACCCATATCGCCGGTGCACATCAAGAGTACATGGTAAGGAAGTTTAAGATCCTGTAAAATCTCTTCACAATTCCGCTGTAGTTCCTCGTGAATTTGTCGCGCTTTCGGCAAGTCATTTTCACCGAGTATAACCTGTTCGATTTTCCAGAACTCGTGCACCCGGTAAAGTCCTTTCGTGTCTTTTCCATAGGAACCAATCTCTTTGCGATAACACGGAGAAAACGCAACAAATTTTTTAGGAAGTTCGCTCTCTTTCAATACTTCGTTCGCGTGGTAGGAAGTGATAGCAACCTCAGCAGTGCCCGCCAGATAGGCGTCATCATCATTTAGTTTATAAACTTCCGGCTCTCCCCAGGGAAACTGTCCGGTGCCGAAGAGCGTAAAACCCTTAACTATAGCCGGTGCGATAAAGGGAGTGTAACCTTTTTTAACCAGTTTTTGCATGACATACATCATGAGAGCCATATTGAGAAGAGCTCCTTCATTTTTCAAAAAATAGCCCCGATACCCTGAGACTTTTACCCCCCGTTCCAGATCAACAATATCAAGCGCGGTGGCCAGTTCGATATGGGATTTAGGAGTAAATGAAAACTGTGGAACATCTCCATTTTTTCTGATTTCAACATTGTTCGTGTCATCTTTTCCCACCGGCACCTCGTTCAGCGGCACATTGGGCACAAAAGAAAGCAGTTTATTCAGTTCTGTTTCGGTTATAAGCAGCTTGTCTTCAATTTCCTTCAATTCATCCTTCAGCTTCTTACCCCGTTCGACGTTTTCCGGAGTGAAGCCGGCTTTTGCCAGTCTATTCCGTTCTTCGCGTATAGTCTGAGACTTTTGAATGTGTTCTTTTCGTTCATCATCGAGGCGGAGAATTTCATCTACATCAGCTACCCTATTCTTATTTTTAATAGCCTCAACTACTTTTTGTTTGTTTTCACGTATAAAGTCAATAGAAAGCATAATGACGTGTAATTAATATGAGAGTATTATAGCACGTACAGACATTGTCCCGATGTATATCGAGATAAATAATTCTTTTTACCTTCTCACGGCTTTGGAGTAGGTGTTGGAGTGATACTGCGATACTGAGCACAATTTACTAGATTCTCGGTACCACGAATAAATAGTTCTGTCCTGCCAGAATAACACGGCTTCTCTACTACTCCATCCGGCTTTTTATACAACGTCTTTTTGTCTGCGTATTTTGTCAGCAAATACGTCATTACCCGATTCCAGACGGGCGCGGCGCCGGTAATTCCGGATGTTAAGGCAGGATTCATTGGAGTTCCATCGTTGTTGCCTACCCAGACAACTACAAGAAAATCAGGCGTATAACCAATAGTCCAGTTGTCTTTCTTACTATCTGTTGTTCCGGTTTTCACAGCTACCTTGTAGTCTTTAATTTGCAGTAACGAATTGGGCCCGAATGCCCATTGGCGCGCTACATTGTCAGAAAGAATATCTGAGATGATGTAAGCAGTTTCACTGTTAATAACGCGCGTTTCCCCCGTATTCACCTCATTTGTTTCTGTCCCGTCTGACTCGGTGACTTGCACAACGGGAGTTAGCTTTACTTTTTCCCCTTTGTTCGCCAGTGCTCCATAGGCTGTTGCCATATCTATCATCGTTACCTCACCTCCACCTAAAGAAAGAGATAGCCCAAACCGGGAAGGATCAGTCCAGGTTGAAATACCCATTCTTGTAGCATGAGAAACAAAGCTACTAATGCCGAGTTGATCTAACATTTTCACTGCAGGAATATTGTAAGAATTAGCCAAAGCATAGCGAAGCGGTATCTTGCCATGAAACTGACCGTCGTAATTTACCGGAGCATAACTCCCAGAAGCTCCAGTATACACAACTCGACTATCATCAAGTATTGTCGCAGCGGTAACTCCTTTTTCCAGAGCTAAAGAGTACAGGAGTGGTTTTATACTACTTCCCGGCTGACGGTATGCTGTGGTAACATTAAACGCCCCCGAGGGACTACTGTAATAATCTACTGACCCAACCATTGCCAATATTTCACCTGTCGAAGGCTTTGTTACGAGAATTCCTCCATTACTTACCCGTAAGTTTTTTATCTTATCCAGTTCTTCTCGTAATATTTTTTCTGCCTCTTCTTGAATATCGAGATCAAGAGTTGTTTTCACCTTTAAACCGCCTTGCTCTACCTCTGAAGAACCGAATATCGACTCCAGTTCCGATTTTACATAGAAAACAAAATGAGGTGCATGTAATGTAAACGGCAACGGTTTTATTGTCAGATCTTCGTTCTGAGCCATTGTCTTTTGTGCCTCCGTTACATACCCTTGTTCAAACATTTTTTGCAATACTTCGTTGCGTCGATATTTTGTCAGATCAGGATTAGTGTAAGGCGAATAGGTTGTTGGAGCTTGTGGTAAACCTGCCAACATCGCTGCCTCACTTAAGGTTAGATCTTTCGCAGATTTCCCAAAATACATTTTTGCTGCTTCCTCTATTCCATACGCTGAGCCGCCATAGGGAACCTGATTAAGATACATTTCTAGAATCTGTTGTTTGCTATATTTCTGCTCTGTCTCGACGGCAAGCACAATTTCCTTTATTTTTCGTTCTATAGTCCTTTCGGGCGTTAGGAGAGCGCTTTTTACCAACTGCTGTGTGATGGTGGAACCACCTTGCAATTGATGGTCAACTAACGTGGCTTTTAGTGCTCTGAAAATGCCAGAAAATAATGAGACACCTTTGTGATTGTAAAAATCCTTATCTTCGACTGCGATTGCAGCCTGTGACACATAAGATGGAAGCTCCGAGAGATGAACTGGGGTACGGTTTTGATCTTTGTATACTTCATACAGAAGCCTGTCTTTTCTATCATATATATGGCTAGATAACGCATAATTCACTTTTCCAATGTCGTCCGGACTTGGAAGTTTTGCCATAAAAATATGGATCTGATAGGTTAATAAAAGAATGAAACATACAAAAAATCCCAAAAGAAAGTAGGTAATTTTTGATGAGAATATATATTTTACCGGTTTTAATGCAATGCGAGGAAATTGCACTTTAACAGATGCGGAATGTTGACGTTTTTTAGGAAGCGCCTTTGATATTATACGTAAAATTCGCTTCGGATATAGAATAAATATGAACTGAAATATATTCACAAAACCCAAAACCACTCTATAGAAAATTCTATATGTTGAACGAGTAATATGCCAAAGGAGTCTAAGAATAGAGATGATAAGAAATCGTACAGCCTCACCAATAGTTATTACAAAATTTATTATGAGGAAGATAACAAAAAAGATCAGCTGTAGTAATCGTGCGCCGATAAATAACAAGGAATGCTTTTTCTCAGACATAGCGAATTCTAGCACACATTATAGGCCATATCAATACAGGTTTTGAGGTAATCGGTTCATCTTTGCTCTCACTACTAATCTATTCCAATATGTTCCCGGTGGCACACATGTCACCAAGGTAAGATAAGCTGCATCGTATTTTTGCTCAAGCACCGATACCTGTTCTGGCTTCACCACAAACATTTCGAAAACTTCATACTCATATTCGTCACTTCCCACCTTCACTATTATTTTATCACCCTTTTCCATTGAAGGTAAATAAGTAAATATAGTTTTATAGTCATTTACATTATAGAGTTGTGGAAGTGTCGAGTGTCCAAATATGGCTACATTGCCATACTCTCCGGGCAGTGATGCCGGCATATAATGTACGAGACTTTTAGTAAGATTCTCACCTCCTACGACCACATGTGCCCTGCTAATATTGATTTTAGGTATAGTAATATAGAAATCCTTTAACGTTACTTTGGACGCTTGCACCGTTTGTGAAGAAGTCGGAAACCAGAGATGTGCCTGAGCAAAATCACGCAGATTGTTTGAATACACGATATCGCTTCCAAGTATCGAACTAGCTTCCTTAACATTCGTAGCCAAAGTAGAACGCGGTATTGGTGACGCTATATCTTGTTCAATAAAAAGCCGTGAGTATACCTCAAAAGAAATTATCGGATAAAACGACCAAAACAACATAACAGCCCCGGCAACAAGGGACAGGTAAGAGAACACATGAACTATTTGTCTTCGAAGCGAATATCGCTTCTTTACATATGAATGAAGAGCCATAAGACAAACTATTTTTAACTACTGCGAAGCCCGCACAACCTCTATATTTTGAGATAAGAATGGCATCAGGACATTAATGAACCCGATGCTAAATGCTTTGTTTTCGACTTTGCAACCTTCTGCCCCAACTTGATTTTTAAGCAAATCCTGTAGGCTTCCTATTTGTTTTCCAGCAACCTGTGCAGCTATACCCGAGGTATTGATTTCTTTCTGGAGATTTGCGTCAATACTGAGTACAAGTGCCACCTTATCTGCTTTTTTTTCTGCAGACCTAACTGAATACATTATTTGATCAGTGGTTAGCTTATACCCATCCGGGACATCACCCTGTACTAAAGAAACTATAGCTTCCTTCAACTGGGAGACTCTATATGAATATTGTGTGGTATTTACTGTAGCGGTAAGCGTAAGAGAGTCTGTCTGCTCACCAAGTTCCTTAGAGTAGTTTGATGTGCCTAACGTGTATTGCGTTAATGCAGGAATCGTTGCCGTTTCAATGACCGATCCTCCTTCAGTACTTTTTGCTTTTTGTGCCGCCTCAAGCACAGCATTTGCAAGATCGTCCATATCTTTTTTTGACACAGTTCTCACTTCTTTTTTCAATCCTCCGGAAAATGATTCATCATTGATGGCATAATACGTTGAACTGGAAAGATCGCCTATTTTCAGACGTTTTCCTTTATCAAGGTTATATTGCGACCCAATATCAGCTGCGGTCACTGTTCCGGTGTTCTTCCCAGGCTGTTTAACCCGACCTTGATCAATAATGACCTCAGAGGCTGATGCAACAGTCACATCATTATCAAGAGCATAAGATAAATTGTCTATTGTAATTATCGAACCTTTAGAAAAAGTCTTTGGAGAATCATCGTAACTGTAAATGGAAACCCGTCCCTTTGCTTTCTCGCCTACTTCCTTCTGTCCTGAAGATGCTAATTGCTGTGAAATTTCAGCAGATGTAGTTGCAGCCTCAATTGTAATATCTCCACCGTTACCATTCAAATAGCCTGTCATGTTGAGTTCTTTTGAGATATGTTGAGAAGGCATATATACAAGCAACCGCACCTTATAAAAAATAAGTTGATAACAAGCGATCCCGGAAATGAGTATTATACCGAGTATAGCACCTAGCAGAAGGATGAATCTCTTCTTATTTTTTCCACCGGAAAATAACAATAACTGAGGGACCTTGATTGATGGAATTTTAAAGGGTATCTTAATCTTTTTATGCTCTTTTGCCGGCTCTACGTGATGTACTGGCGCCACAGCAGTCTCTTCATTCGCTTTTTCTTCCTGAATGTCTTTATTAATAACGAACCCTAGCTCCTCAGTTTCTTCAAATACCTGTTCTGCTCGTTGAGGAGTAAGTTTTGTATCATCATGAGAAGATTTGTCAGTTTCCGACGATGCCTCAGCTTCAGGTTGAGAGGGAGGCACATCGACTGAAACGGACAAGTTTAGTTCCTGGACTTGAGAGCAGAACAATTTTTTTAAACCAGCACTTAACTGATGTTCCGTGAGCACTTCTACACGAGGGATTTGGACAAAAAGGGACTCTGGCCAGCGATGAGTATGAATATCGTCTGCTTGGCCTTTTATATCGATGGAGTCGTATAAAACAATCCGGGAAGGTAATAAAGTATCAACATTCCCCGATTCGAGTATTGTCTCTATATCGTCAACTATTCGCTCAGTCCTGGCTGTACTTCGTAATAGAATACATTTACCTGCCTTATAGACCGACACTCCTATATGAGTTGCATCAAGCTCAACTAACACTGCATTAACAGGAGAAGAGTCATGTTCATGAAGATGCGCTGCGACAGCTTCTCGGCTTTCGATATAGCCGAGTGGTTTAAGCTCAAGCTCACGGGACAGTCTCTTAAAAACATCAAGATATTCTTTTTGAATACTCCCCTTTTGTTCATCAATCACATAAGAATAAACAAAATAGATTACCTGTTTTACCTCTCTTTTTGATTCAGATTCTAATTCATATAGTAGCTGATCTACCTCTTCTGTGAGATTGTCCCATCCGTTTGTAAGATTGACTTTTTTCTCGGCTAGGACCGTACACTGACTGGTGGATATTTCATAAATAAATCCATGTATTCGTTCCTCACGAAGTAATAATCCGAAATAAACCGGAGCTTGTTCAGGTGCTTTTTTGCCAAACATCGAAAATAATTTCATACGTATTTATTGTATTTTATATCGGGATAGTATCTGGGAAACACCTTGTTTTGCTGTTTGCAGAGCTTCGGAATAACCAGAACCCTGAATAGTTGCATTTACTGCGTTCTCCAGATACTTAATAATATCATCATTTAAACCATTATCGTAAGTGCGGGCAGATAGAGGGAGGGAGGCATAGTTGTCAGCCTGCTGAATGACAGCACTAAGAAATTCATGGTTTTGCAGAGTAGGGCCAAGATCAACCCGAGAATATGGTTCACCAAAAAGTCGTGTCTTACTCTCCAGCTCAAAAAGCTTTGTCATGCTTTCTTTTGTGCTTAAATATTTGAGAAACTTCCACGATTCGATTTGATTTTTACTATTGCGCGACACGCCTTCTACCCAATAGGTTGCTATGGAAAGCTGGGCCGCTCCTGGAACACCAGGAACCTTAGCTACTTTAACTGAAAGGTCTGGCTTAGCTGCTTTTATATTTGTAACTACCCATGAAGGCGCTATTATCATAGCTGCTTTTTCTTCAATAAATGCAGTGGTAGAATCCGGCATTGTGTCATTCCAGAAATCAGTAGGAGCCTCAGCAAATTTACGATACACCTCAAGCGCCTGCGAAGCCTCAGTACTGTCCAATCGATTAAGATCTCCGCCGTTTTGAAGTAGCATGATGCCGAATATTTCAGCAAAATGCTGAATATTTGATGCAGTACCCAACGCAATTCCGGAAGTGAGTAACGAACCGTCTTTGTCCTTGATTGATAGCTTGGTAACACAATCTATAACCTCATCCCAATTTGTCGGCGGTGTACTAATACCTGCCTTTCTGAACAAATCATCGTTGTATATAAGCACCAACCCATCAATCTCAAGCGGAATTCCATAATAAAACTTACCTATCTTAAGATCTTTACCCTGTACCGGATAAAAAGTTTTGTCAAATTCTGCCGTTGACATAATGTCAGTCGGCAAAGGAGCTGCAACCTCTTTTATTTCAGGAAGCCAGGTATTGTGAAATCGAAAGATATCCGGACCTTGTCCATTTTTACTTCTTGCTAACAGTTTATCAAGATATTGTTGAGGCGCCATCTTTTGATACTCTATCTTTATACCTGGTGTTTTCGCCTCGTATTCTTGTATTAAGGGCTGCATAATTTCCTTATCTTCCCATAGCCCCCAATATTGGAGTGTAACTTGCTTCACTGCTTTTTTCCCTCCAAAAACAATACTCAACAGAATAAAAAATATAATCAAAAAAAAGACAACTCCACCTGCTACGATAATGTATTTAGTTTTATTATCATCAAAGCCAGTACTCGGAGCAACGTCCTGAGCAGGTTGGCTTTGCGCGAAACTGTCTTCAGGGTTAGAAACTTCTGCCGGGACTTCTTCAGGCTGCAAATCAGGAGTAGCATTTACCGGTCCGGGTTGTGAAATTTCGTGCGTTCCACTATCGAAGATTGGCTTTGGCTGCTCATTTAAATTTGGATCGACTTTTTGACTTTTTTCATCCATACTATAGATTATGATAACAAATCGGTTACGAAAACACATTGTATTTATCGTCATCGGTGTTTTCGTAGTAATGAGTCTGGGGATAGCGATTGGAGTTGGTTCCTACTATTTTCTCTCCCAAAAAAATAAACTTGCGAACCGTATTTACCCGCATGTATATATTGACCATATTGATGTGGGTTACAAAACAAAAGAGGAAGTAAATGCTTTATTTAAAAATAAGTACAAAGAACTTTCCCATTTTAACCTGACAATTTTGCATGAGAATGCCCCCATAGCGACATTTTCAGCCGCCCAGCTCAATCTCAAAATTAATATTGACGAGATTACTGAACGAGCCTATCTGATAGCACGCTCGCCAAATAACATTTCACGTTTTCACCAACAGCTCGCCTCCATTTTCAACTATGGGCACTATGTCTTCACCACCAAGATTGATTATGATAAGACGGTAGTTCGTGACTTCATCGCTTCTATAGAAGATCAATACAATAAGCCGGCCAAAAACGCATTGTTTACTTTTGAGAACGGTAAAGTAAGCACCTTCCGTACCGATGAGAAAGGGACGAAAATTCTTTCTGATAAGTTGCTTGCTGATGTAGATACGAATATCGAAAATTTGCATAAGAAAGTCGAGAGCAAGACTCAGATACTCCAACATCAGATTATCGAACCCGAAATATCACTAAGTAAAGCGAATAATTTTGGTATTGAAGAATTGATTGGAGAGGGTAAATCAAATTACACTCACAGCATTCCAGGGCGAGTACACAACGTAATTCTAGCTGCGTCAAAATTTCATGGGGTAATGATTCCACAGGGGAAGACATTCTCATTTGATGAGGTGATCGGTGATATTTCTGCGCTGACAGGATACCAACCAGCATATGTAATTAAAAACGGAAAGACGGTGCTAGGCGATGGCGGCGGCGTATGCCAAGTATCTACAACTATGTTCCGCGCCGCTTTAAATGCCGGATTGCCTATCGTAGAGCGGCATGCTCACGCATACCGGGTTGGGTATTACGAAAATGACTCGGGCCCAGGCTTTGATGCAACTATTTTTGCCCCGTCAGTTGATCTAAAAGTTAAAAATGATACGCCTGGTGCGATTCTCATTCAGACTGAGGTCGATCAAGACCATAACATTCTTACCTTTAAGCTCTACGGAAAGAAGGATAGTCGCAAAGTGGAGATATCTCCTGCCAGCGTCTACAATTATCAACCTGCGCCGCCTGCGGTATATCAGGATGATCCAACATTAAAACGAGGGGAAACCAAGCAGGTAGATTATTCTGCAAGTGGAGCTAGTGCCTCGTTTAATTATAAAGTGACAAAGAACGATTCAATTCTTGTTGATACGAAGTTTGTATCAGACTATAAACCGTGGGCAGCCGTCTACTTAGTCGGTACGGCAGACTAAACTTATCTAAACCAGTCTGCTCTTCCGAGACGATAATTAAGATCTTTATTTTTACTAAACTTGGATTAATTAGTCTAGCTCAACTTGCATCAACGCAAGGCGGCTACGGGCTTTGGTTACAGCTAACCGTATTTTGGGGCAAGCGTTTCACCCTGTTTGGCGAGGCGCGCAATGACAGCACGCATCACAAAAAGGAGCCTCACGCGATGCTGATGTCCTTCCGCAAGATCAAGGGCAACATCAGCATTCATCACAACCTCCTCTTCAGCAGCCGCGACCGCCATCCGACGCTCGGCGGCTATCCACCGCCGCGGAGCGATGCGAACTCGATCTTCG
>JAAXWV010000169.1 GCA_013334845.1 Candidatus Roizmanbacteria bacterium
GCAAACTTTTTTGTGGAAAATAGAAAACGCATTTATTCAGCTTCTCAATTTTTCTTAAGCATTGGCTATTTTATCCTTCCTACTTTTATCATCTTTGAGCAGCCGGATTTGGGAAGTGCACTCGTCTATGGTTTTATGTTTCTGGTAATGTTGTTGTTTTCCCCATTTCCCAAAAAGTATTTGATTTATATTGCGGTTATTGCCGGGATGCTTGTACCTTTCGGATGGATGATGATGAAAGATTATCAGCGCGAACGCATAGTAAGCTTTATTCAGCCCCACACAAAACAACAGGGGACAGCGTACAATATGACACAGGCGATTATTGCGGTGGGTTCGGGTGAATTTGTCGGAAAAGGTTTGGGTTCCGGGACACAATCACAGCTATCTTTTTTGCCTGAAGATCATACTGATTTTGCCTTTTCTTCACTGGTGGAACAGTTTGGATTTATAGGTGGTATGGGGGTGATTGGTTTGTATATTGTATTATCTTTGATGTTTATCAAACGTCTTGTCACTTATTATGGAAAGCGTGATGAGGATGGATATTTCTCATTTTTGTATACACTCGGCTTCTTTTCATTTATGATTTTCCAGACATTTGTGAATATCGGGATGAATATGGGGGTTCTACCAATTGCAGGTATTACATTGCCCCTCATCTCATACGGAGGATCATCGCTTCTTACCTGGATGTTGGGTTTGGCGCTCCTGCCCTAAACTTCGGTGTCGATTCTGATTACTATCAAGCGGTCAGCCAATGCTATAATTGAGATATGATCATTACGAAAATTGATCCTTTTACCAGGGAAGAGGTAGAACTACTTAAAGAACAATTTGATGTATATATAAAAACTGTTATCGATGTTGAAAAAAAGATAAGCTCAGCTGGCTGTGATCGCCATTTTGAATCCGAAATGATTTTACTCAACCAGGGGTCAAAACAAGACAATTTGTGGCGTGGTATCGATTTGGAAACCAAGACGATAGATTTTAACTCATTCATAAATATTCGACCAGCACAGAATACCAGTAATGAAATTCGAGATGACGAGATTCGGGCAGTTTTTGAAGCTCTTTCAAAGTATTTTTTCACCTCCATATATGAATAACAAAGTAATTTTAGAATCATTAGTTATGGATTTTAAGCGCGTCGCTTTGGGTTATTATCGCCATGCTGATAAGATGTCAGAACGTTTCTATGAGGAGTCGTTAAGGCGTATTCAAGAAGTGGACGACAATAAAATTAGCAGGTACATAGTTAAGATCCTTAGAGATGTTGAGCTCTTGTCTAAAGAACAGGATAAAATGAGAATCGGTGAATATGCTTTGATGTATAGCACGTTAATTGAAAATTATGTTCGAAGCCGTTTATTATGAAGCTATTTCTCGCTTCGGAAGCAAAACATCCCGAATCTATTAAAATGTTATCGGAGTTTGTCGGAGGCTTTGAAGGAAAAAGCATTGCATATATTCCGACAGCGGCGAACGGTGACGGGATTTACTCCTGGAAAACAGGAGGAGGTTGGCAGATTGTCAATAATCTGAGAGCAAACGTCACTCTGGTTCAGCTGGAAGATTACCGCTCGTCTGAAGTCATCTCTCAGTTGGAAGGGAAGGACATAATCTGGATCGCCGGTGGTTTTTGTGGTTATCTTATGTATTGGATGAGAAGAACAGAATTGGATATTCATATTCGAGAAATTCTGGAACAGGGAACTGTATATGTAGGGTCGAGTGCAGGGAGTATGATCGCTTCTCCAGGTCTAGAAATGGCTGAGTGGTATTTGACCGACCAGGAGCATGGGGCTAGTATCCTCCCGGGATTGGGGCTCGTTGACTTTGACATTTTTCCACATTACGAGGAGTCTCAATACGATGATATTAAGAGTCTATATCGTGGAAAGAAACTTTATCTCCTTAAAAATGGTGAAGAAGTAACTGTTGATGGCAAAGAGATTCGAGTTTTCGGGGTGGAAAGAATCATTACTTAATAACTTTTATGACAGATCATCAACAAGAGCAGATTAAAATCATCGACGATATTGAGCGGCATATGCTTGATCAGGCTTTTCAAATAAGCACAGTAACGCCGGTTGAGAATTTTCTTGTGGATACCCGTCTCTTTTTGTCCGGACTTCATTTTCCGAATCCAGAATTGTATGCACAAATCACACCTATCATCGAGTCACTAAGAGATGTATTCCCAGAGGCTCACTACTATACCGCCGAAACGATTCATTTTACGATAAAAAATGTGAAGGTTATTAACGATCCGCCTCACTTTACAGCTGATGATGTTGATAAAGCAAGAAGAGCTTTTGCTGATGTTATTCCCCATCATCGGAAGTTTCATATTTATTTCTATCGCCTTTTATTATTTCCTAACAGTGTAGCACTCATGGGGACAACAGATCCCGAACTTGATGAGATAATTTTTGATTTAGATACAGCATTGAACTCGGTAGGAGTACCGGATGATAAAATGTATGCCAACTCTCGATATTTTTTCTGCAACTGCACGTTGGCTCGATTTGACGGGGTGTCAACTCAACGTTTTATAGAAAAGGTGCGTAAGCTTTCGCAAACACTTTTATTTCAGCCGTATAAAGTGGATACAGTCACTCTTGCTTCGGGAAATGCGGTGCTCAACTGCTTGCAGAAGTACGATACCTGGAAATTGAGGTAATTTGTTATACTTAGCTCATGCTTAATGAGAATTTCGTTTACGTTGGATTGGTGATTGGGGTGTGGGGAGGAATCAGCTACATCATAGATACAGTAAAAGGAAAAATACAACCAAACAAAGTTTCATATTTTTTATGGGCTACCGCTTCACTGATTGGATTTGCCGCACAATTGAGTAAAGGGGTGGGCGTGCAGTCTCTTCTTACTTTTTCGGTTGGATTTATCCCACTTCTCGTTTTTATATCATCGTTTGTCAATAAAGATGCGAACTGGAAAATCACTAGATTTGATTTGTTGTGTGGAACACTCTCATTTGGCGGGCTAATTTTATGGGGCGTGACGAGAGAAGGTGATATAGCTATTTTCTTCAGTATTCTAGCTGACGCCCTTGCTTGTTTGCCAACACTCATAAAATCCTATAAATACCCGGAAACAGAGAGTGGTTGGGCATATTTGGCAGGTTCTATCAGCGCCGGAATAACGATATTTACACTCACAACATGGAACTTCACCTATGTTGGATATCCTGTATATCTTTTGATCGCGAACTTCCTGGTCTATTCCTTTATTCAGTTTAGGCCACGTGATCTATTCTCCAAGTTATCTCACTAATCCAAGTGGCATATACCAGGTGAAAGGTTTGACACAGACCGGGCAGCTCATTGGAGGCTGTTTTCCTTTGTAAATGTAGCCGCAGTTGACGCATTTCCATTCGAGTTCAACTTCGGAGTCATAAAGAGTCTTGTTATCGAGCTTTTTAGCAAGGATAATATATCGTTCTTCGTGTTTCTCTTCGACGAGTTTCAGTTGCCCAAAAAGTTTAGCAGCTTTTTCTTCCTTTTCTTCAATAGCAATTTTCTCAAAATCGGGATACATGGTGGTCCATTCGTATTTTTCTCCTTCCGCTGCCATTTTCAGGTTGTCAGTTGTTTTTTTAAACGGAGCTATAGAGAGCTCTCCAGGAGCTTTAACAGCGTCTGAAATCTGCTCAAAAAGTTCTTCAGCATGGGTGCGTTCATTGTCTGCAGTCTCCTCAAAAACACGGGCAATCCATTCAAAGTTTTCTTTACGGGCCATCTTGGCAAACATGTAGTATTTATTACGTGCCTGGCTTTCTCCGGCAAAAGCTTTGAGTAGATTTTGTTGTGTTTGATTCATATACTCTTAATCCTAGCAAAATTAATGCATGTCTTCAACCTGTTTTTCTCTTTGTTGCCAGAAGAATGCTATGCTTCCATATTTATTGATAT
>JAAXWV010000170.1 GCA_013334845.1 Candidatus Roizmanbacteria bacterium
CCATGACAGCCATTTTGACGGTGCCATCGTTGCGATCAACTGTGGGCAAACAAGCCACAACAGATCTGCCACCGGCGTCGAGTTTTTGAGAGACGTTCAGCGAACTTCGTTCAATATCATCATCTCGAATGCGAACCCCGGGTACGGCTTGGCAATTTACGGTGCCTCTGCGAACAACACGATCCACGAGTTCTACGGTGATGGGGCAGGTTCGTTCGACAGCGACAGTGACCCAGGCATCTCGGTTGGCGGAGGCGCGCACGACAATACGATCACGAAAGCAACCGTCAAAAACCATACGATCGGTGCGATCTTCGGTGAGGACGTCAACCCCTCACCATACGGGAACCAGATTGACACGCTGATCGTCGAAAATGCCCCGTATCCGGGCGTGGTCATTGATCGCGGCGCCTACAACAACACGCTCGGCTCGGTGGGTGGTGTTACCCTGACGAACACTGGCGACGCCCACTCGCCAGGGACTTACCAGGGCTCGGTGTTCATCTCGAACCGGACCGGACAGAAAAACACGCCGCCACACGGCAATAAGGTACTGGGCCTCGTTCAGTCGGGCACGGTCTTTACGCCGACCTACGTCATCTACCTAGGCACCGGCACAACCGGAAACACGGTGTTCGGATCGGCAAGCTCATGGTCAACCGGCAAGCTGCTCGATCAAGGCATCGGCAACACCGTTAATATAAAGGGTGAAGTCGCTTCCCTCAACCGATGATGATATAATTAAATAAATTGACCTCCCCCCGAAAAATTCGGCCTATTAACTTTTCTCAAACAAGGTCTATTGATGCTTTTTTATAAGTTGAGAAAAAAGATACAACGAGATATTCACTTGCTTGAAATTGCCTTCTATCTTTTGATGGTAATATTACTTGTAGGCGGCAGATCAATATCGAAGCTTCAACTTATTGGTCCTATATTTCTTTATGACACCCTTCTTCTTGGCGCCTTTTGTTGGGCTGCACTCCAACATAAAAAGCGCCAGAGGTTCATGTTTTTTGAGCTTTTGTTCGCCATCGCCTTTTTTTACCTAGCCGTTTCAATTATTCTCAGACCTGACAAAATGAGCTATGTAATAAGGCAGTTTGCATTATTTGGTTATGCATTTATTGCGTATATTATTTGCATTACCATTATGTCCCGAGGAACCCAAGGCCTTTTGGTCAGGATTCAGCAATTAGGACGGTTGTCTGTATTGGTGCAGACCGCATGGTCCTCCTACATAATAACAAATGGGGGAATTAGCTCTCTTCTGGGCAAATACCAAGGTGAATACAATTACTACTCACCTCTTACTGTTGTAGGCACACTAATTTTCGCCGCAGACATGCTTTTTTTGGCTAACGGAAAAGGATTAAAATACGCCTTATATTTCTATTCAGTTTTTCTTTGTGTAACTTTCGGGCATTCCTCTGCGATTGTTGCTGTTTTATGCATTGCCATCTTCTGGGTAATCAAAAACTATAGGAGACATATTATTCCTATAACATTATTGTGTGGCCTCATCGTATTCGTCATTTTTAATACATCGGAAGAGGTTAAAGACGCAAATGCAACGTGGCGTTTTATGTTCTGGGAAGAGGCTTCTGAAAAGATCTTTGTAAACAACCTTGCAATTGTTGGTGAAGGGTTTGGGGTTCCATATGCAAGTCAAGGTTTGTTGTATCGGTTTGCAAGAGAACTCCAATCATATGGGATGCTCAAAGAAGAGTCTAAACCTTATCTCGTGCCAATGCACAACTCGTTTCTGACAGTGTTTTATCATATCGGGTTTCTACCTGGGTTACTGCTTTTGGCACCCTACATAAGAGGTGTGCGAAGGATGTACTCGCTAGGCAGGGAAACATTATTTTTACTTGCCGCACTTATTGCATTATCAACATGGTCTTTCTTCAACGTTATACTTGAGTTACCACACAGTTCAATTGGTTTTTGGGCCGTTTATTTTATTTTATATCAAAAACTGTACAAGGAAGATGTGCCTAAGGAAGCCATAAAAGCCCGAAATCTCTATTTTTGAATGTCCAGGTTTTGAGTTAGGCCTACAAGCAGAAATCACCAACCTCAAACTGGTACAATAACCAGGGAAAGATCAAAACAACATGAATAAAATCAAAAGTAGAATCTTGTTTCTTGTTCAACTTCCCCCCCCAGTTCATGGCGTCTGTGTTATTAATAAAACAATTGTATATTCGAAATTGGTTAATGCCAGGTTTGAAGTTTCTATATTTAGGCTTGGTTTTTCAAATACCTTTAACCAGATGCACTCTGACCAGTTGCGAAAAGCAATCTTAACTCTTTTTTACATTTTCAGGTTAATTTTAAAGATTGCAACATTTAGACCGAAATTTGCTTATTTTACAATTTCTCCAACGGGAGCCGCTTTTTTTAGGGATGCTATATTTGCATTTATTTTCAAGTGGCTTAAGATTCCTATTGTTTATCACCTACACGGGACAGGTGTCTCATCAAGGCTGAAATCCAGACTAGTAAGTAAGATATACAGAACTGTGTTTAATGGAGAATTTGTCTTTCATCTTTCCCCTTTACTTTATGATGACATAAAGGAGATTGTTTCCTATAAAAATTGTAGATTTATCCCGAATGGCGTAAGCCTCCTAGCAAAAAAGCATTCTGAAACAGATAACGTTAGGCCCGAAGATAATAGCCTTGTTCGTATTTTGTATTTTGCTAATTTAGATCCAAGAAAGGGTGTTTTTGATTTAGTTGATGCTTTCTGCATGCTCCTACTTCAAGGGGTTCGAGCGGAATTGACAATAGGAGGTTCATATACGACCCAGCTCTCTGAATCCCAATTGGAAATATATTTATTGAAATCCAGAAAATTGGGAGGCCAAATCAATGTACTTGGCCCAGTTTATGGTCAAGATAAAGCGAAGATGTACCAAGAAGCCGATATCTTTGTTTACCCTTCATGCCACGACGCCTTTCCCCTGGTAGTTTTGGAGGCAATGTCTTACGGGTTGCCTATTGTAACAACGAAAGAGGGGGCTATCCCTGATATGGTCGAAGATGGGTGCAATGGACTTTTGGTTCCCCACAGAGATCCAGAATCACTTTCTGTGGCTGTCGCTAAGCTAATCTCTGATCGTGAATTGCGGAAACAATTCGGTGAGATATCATATCAAAGATATAAAACGAAATTTACTTCGGATATATTTGAAAAGAACTTTGTCGATAAACTCACAGAGGTTTCACTTCTCTTAGAAAAGGATAAAGCGGATGAATGCTGTTCTTAACTTTGTCGGTGATATTGCACTGTTTCGCCGTTACGAAGAAATGGGCATTGACCCGATAAAGTCAATTGATCTTCCGATCGCTGATTGTCATATTGGGAATTTTGAATTCGTAGTTCCTCAAGACAAGAAAAAACAATTTTTCGATGTGCAGGACAAATATACTTGTCATCCAATATATGTGGAAGGGATATCGTTAGAAAAATTTTCCCTTCTTGGTTTAGCCAATAACCACGCATTAGATTATGGGGTTGAAGGATTAAAAGACACTATCTCTCTTCTTGAGAAAAAAGGAAGTGTTTGTTTTGGCGTTTGCGAAAATGGGAATTTTGATGTTTGTCGGTTCTCTGTCAATGGGATTGACTTTGTCATTTTGGGTGTTACAAAAAAGGGGCGCTGGGACAAGGAGAAATGGGGGTATGGCCCCAATGCTTACAATAAAGAAGAGCTGCTAGCCATAATTCCTCGGCTATCGAAGGAGGTTGACCATGTGATAATTTTTCCCCACTGGGGAACAGAACTCGTATCCTTGCCCGACCCCAATGATGTCCATAATGCTAGAGAATTTATTGTGGCTGGTGCATCTGCAGTCATTGGTCACCATCCTCATGTCCCACAAGGTGTTGAGGTGTTTTGCAAAGGAGATCGGAAGAGCGTCGT
>JAAXWV010000171.1 GCA_013334845.1 Candidatus Roizmanbacteria bacterium
CGCGAATCTGGTCTCTTTGTCCCTCAACTGAAGGAAAAAACCACTATTACAGTTATTAAACAGATCATTGAGCCAAAAACTGGCGTTCGATTAGATGTACTTGTTGAACGTGGACCGCGCTTAATCCAAGCTGAGTCTTTCTACTCAGACAATTTATCAGCTCGTGCGGCAGCCAATAGAACAGCATATGAAGATGCATATGAGGCAAAGACTTTGAAAGTTGTCAAAGGCTGCGGCGATTCGCGGGTCAAGATCCCTACGATATCGTCTCAATCTTATCGACAGTTGGGAGCTGGAGGAGAAGTTGAACCCTTAAAAGAAGTGCTAAATGACGAGCATGTGGATGGTATCGTGCATTCCAGCCACGGGGGAGGAAGCACTTTAATAAAAGATGGGTATTTATATAAATGTGGGGCCGGATTCGAACTGGAAAAACTCCATGTGGAGGATCAAAAAGCTAAAGCAGGTGAACCAGTAGAAAAAACCGATACTGTTAAGGGACCGGCTCGAGTCGTTGCACAAACTATTGAACACTGGGATCCTACACTGGATGCTTATCTCTCGACTGAGACGTTGGTTGATCTTACCCCCAAACCTCTTTTAGGTACTGTACAAGACCATGAAACACTCAGGCTCTACCCTGTAATCCTGTTCGCAAATGGAAAAAAGTACACACAGGTATCGAATGAAGATCATTTTAGAGCTCGGAAAAAGTTCGATTTTGATCGAGAGGAATTTTACGCTCGACACAACGGAGTGGTTCCCACTATCGACATGGGTCTAATTAAGGAACACGCACCTCAATTTGTGACAATGATCAAACAGCACAATGCAGAAGTAGATAATCTGTTGATTAAGATGGGTCGAGAAGTATTTAGCAATGCCACTGAAGATAATAAGCTTCAAATTAAAGCAGCATACAGTGACGAAAATGAATACCTTAAAGTGATTGGTGCAGAAGTTTTAAAGCTCATTTCACAAGTTCAAACACCTAAAACCGTTATCGGAACTACCGATCCCCGCCGCATAGATTGTTTATGCCCTGAAATTGCTCAAATTCCCGGAAGCGTATTCAGGATAACGGGAGCGCGCTTTATTAATCATGCTGGTAAATTGCTTCCACAAAATATAGTCGACTTGCGGATTGCTAGCATGCTGGATGGTATAGAGTATGCTTTAGCTGAAGCAATAAAGCATAGAAAAATGCCTGATCAGGCTTTCTATGGAACCTCGAATGTGTTACTAACAGCGCGAACCACAGAAGGTCTTGAACTATTGACACAAGCTGCGCTTCATCGAAAAACGTTTCAGGAATTCCTAGAAATGGATTACACCCAATTGCTGGGAGTTGTTGTTCATGATGGAGTTATGCAAGGGGTGCCGAGAAGGTACTCTGTTTGATAAACAATTAAACAGCCCTAAAAATCTTTTTTACATTATCATACCCTTTTGCGATATTTGGGTGCTCCTGTCGCTTAAATTCCTCAAAAAAGATACCCAGAGGTTTGGTAATTATCGTGCTCACCAGTGCCATAAGTACCATGCCAGAAAAAGCAACGCTACTAATTATTTGTGCCTGCAAAATAATGTTTAAGACAACAATCTCCATCAACCCCTTACAGAGCATAAAGCTTCCAAACAGCAGCGATGTTCTCGTTGAATAGCCGCATATTTTAGCGGGGACTGCCGTGCCAAAAAACTTTCCTACAACCGTCGTAATAGTCATAAATCCAAATATTGCCCATACTGCTACATCTTCAAAAACTAAATGCGTTTTTAAACCAGTGAGAATAAAAAAGAATGGTAAGAGTATCACAAGCACTATCGATTCGGTTTTCTCATAAATAGGAATGGCAATTTTTTTTGGTATAATTGCCCCAAAAAGGAAAGCTCCCAATAAATAATGGATCCCTATTAATTCTGTGGTTATAGCAGATGCTAATAACAAACATGTGATTACAACGAGTTCTCCATGGTCGGGGTCATCACTCAGAGTTTTATTGTCAATTAACCTGACGATAAAGGGTTTTGCAACTAAAAACATAAAAAGCAAATATATAGCTGAAGCCGCAGCTATTTTGAAGATTACTACTACATCGAATGTATTGAAGCGAACTAACGCAAGCAGTACAGAAATAAGTATCCATAAAGATCCATCTGATACCGTCGCAAATCCCAACACCGTCCGGCCAAGATTTGTATGAATGAGGTTCATCTCAAGAAGAATTGAACTAAGCACCGGAAGTGCCGTTACTGCTGCAAGTATCCCGAGACCGAATGCAAACGTCGTATGATTGGCAGCGCTTCCGACAAGTTCTGGAAATCTTTCATAGAGGAACCAGCCAACTCCTGCTCCCAACGTTAATGGCGCAAAGATGCTTGCCAGACTTATAATCGAGAATGACTTTCCATTATCTTTAATGTCATGAGAATCAAAATGAAGACCTGTGAGAAAACCAAAGAATACTACTGCGAACCAACTCAAACCGTTCACAATAGATAACGATTCACTAGGAAACAGTATCTGGTATGCTTGAGGAAAAATCTTGGCAAGAATCGTAGGACCTAAAAGTACTCCGATAATAATCTGTATTACAACCAGCGGCATATACGCCCGGATAAATTTAATCTTCCAGATAAAATAGGGCAACCCGATAAGGATCAACGCTTGAACAAGGAATAATGCTTCCGAATGAATATTCATAATATATCTCACGGTATTATATAGAAACCTGAAAGTAATTTAAATATGCATTTAATATGTATACTTAAGACCGATAAAATCGGAGAAACATCTTTATCTTTAATAGAATAATATAAAGAGCTATCTAAAATCAAGGAGAGAGAGCGTCTTGTTTTTTCTCCTCAGATTCGCTATGATTGTTGCTTATGACAATCTCAATAGTTGGGCATGGGTATGTAGGACTTGTTACTGCATGTGTATTTGCCGACTTTGGTAATACTGTCTGGGTCATCGGACATACCCCTGAAAAACTAGAGAGAATTAAATCGGGCGATCCGATTATTTTCGAACCCGGACTCGAAGAACTTCTCAAAAAAAATATTGAAGCCGGGCGTCTTCGTTTCACCACCGAATATACCGAAAGTATTCCCGCCTCTGACATTATCTTCACAGCTGTTGGCACCCCTCCCCTCTCCAATGGTGCTGCCGACCTTTCTATTGTACTAAAAGTAGCCGAAGATATCGGCAAGAATCTCAAAAAAGGATACACAGTCGTTTCCTGCAAAAGCACCGTTCCCGTGGGTACAAATAAAAAAGTACTGGAAATCATTAATAAAGTGAAGCCGGAAGGCGCTGAGGTTGACATTGCCTCCTGTCCTGAATTCCTCCGGGAAGGTACGGCCCTGAGCGACACATTTGCACCGGATCGCATCGTAATCGGATCACTAACTACTCGTGCGGCCGAAATGCTTCTCGAGCTCCACAAACCCCTTCCAGGTAAACGCGTTCTCGTCAGTCTCGAATCGGCTGAACTTATCAAGTATGCTTCTAATTCGCTCCTCGCCACGAAAATTTCATTTGCCAATCTCGTCTCTTTTTTGAGTGAAAAAGCCGGAGCAAACGCAGAAGAGGTGCTTGATGGTGTCGGTATGGATGCCCGTATCGGCCGCAATTTCCTCAATCCGGGAATCGGCTATGGCGGCGCTTGTTTCCCCAAAGATGTTAAAGCACTTATCAATATCGGAGAAATGTTACATGTTGATATGTCACTCCTTCAGGCTGTCGAACAGGTAAATGTTCACGCGAAACTTAATTTTGTGGAAAAAGTAAAGACTCACGTTAAAGGTAAGAGACTCGCCATGTGGGGTTTGGCTTTCAAACCAAATACGGATGATATCCGTGAAGCGCCTTCGATATTTATTATTAAGACCCTCACCGAGGC
>JAAXWV010000172.1 GCA_013334845.1 Candidatus Roizmanbacteria bacterium
GGTCTCCCGCGCTTCCTCAAGTTGCTTCAGCAGTTCGTCGATCTTCTCCAGCTCCTGCTTCACCGCCAGCGCTTCAGGGATCGTGAGCGGTGCCCTTCCCGTGAAAGCGTACTTGGTCGCGAGTTCATCGACCTGGTACTTCCCACCCAGCCGTTCCATCAGCTGCACCAGCTGGCGGGCGAACGGCGACCGGTCGTTTTTCTGCGCGTACCACAGACGAAGGAATTCTTTATCAAAATTCTCCGGCTCCTCTCCTTTTTCAAATCGCTCAGTATAGGTTGAACCAATCCAGAAGCGGGATGAATCAGGTGTATGGATCTCGTCCATCAGCATAAGTTTGCCATCATTGATGCCAAACTCGTATTTTGTGTCGACAAGAATCAGTCCATTTTGTGCACAGATTTTTGTCCCTGCTTCAAAAAGCTTCAGAGCAGCTTCTTCCATTTGAGCATAGAGTTCTTCGGAAACTATGCCTTGCTTACTAATCTCTTCCCGGGTAAGCCGCTCATCGTGGCCGTTTGCCCCACCTCCATGTGTTGTTGGAGTGATCACCGGCTTTTCCAGTTTCTGGTTTTTTCTCAGTCCCTCAGGAAAATCGATGCCATATATGGTTCTCTCTCCTTTTTGGTATGAGTGCCAGATAGAGGTATTTGTGACTCCGGAAATATACCCACGGACGACCATTTCGACTGGGACACCTTGACACTTGCGGCCAATGATGACATTCGGATCGGGGACACTTAGCATATGGTTAGGAATTATCTCTTTGGTTTGTTCAAACCAAAATCGAGAAAGCTGAGTCAGTACCGTTCCTTTAAAGGGAATATTGCCCAATACTACATCGAAAGCGGATTGTCGATCGGTGGTAATGAGTACGAGAGAATCCTGTTGCTGATAAATATCACGCACCTTTCCCTGTGATTTTTCACCAAGTTCAGGAATATCTACCGAATTAAGTGCCTGGGGAATTGCCTCTCGAATCATCTGATCTGTCACCATATATTATTTTGAATTTAATAACGTCAGGTACTCTGCATACCCGAGTTTTTCCAACTCGCCTGTTTTATCGAATACCATCTCCTTTAACTCATTCTTATAATCCATGATTTTTTGCGACAGTTTTTCATCGGTTATCGCCAAAATCTGTGCTGCTAAAATCCCGGCGTTTTTTGCTCCATTAATGGCCACTGTGGCAACCGGAATACCGGGAGGCATCTGAACAATGGAGTAGAGTGAGTCGACTCCACTCATACTTTTGGTGAGGATCGGCACGCCAATCACCGGAAGAGTAGTGAGTGAAGCAGTCATGCCGGGCAGATGAGCTGAACCGCCTGCGCCAGCAATAATTACTTTCAATCCCCGTCCAGCGGCCTGTTTCGCGTATTCATACATACGGTCAGGCGTACGGTGGGCCGAAACAATCGAAATTTCATACGGAATAGAAAATTGCTCGAGCATCTTTGCCGCTTCCTGCATAACTGGAAGGTCGGAATCCGATCCCATAATCACACCAACTACTGGTTGCATAATATTGTGGCAGTACTAAATAGTAATAAGTTTACGGACTTTTACCGCTTTGGCGAGCGCTTTATCCAAAGTTTTATCAATAACGGTAATGTGACCCATTTTCCGTTCCGGCTTTGTTTCTGCTTTTCCATATATGTGTACGGTTGCTCCAGGTATTTTGAGAGCCTGCTCCAGACCACCAACTTCCGCCATTCCTGTCCGGTCGCCGAGAATATTAATCATAACGGCGGCCGGAACGATCATCGAAGGGTCACCAAGCGGTAAACCAGTGACTGCGCGGACATGCTGTTCAAACTGAGAGGTAACGCACGCTTCAATGGTATGATGTCCCGAGTTGTGTACTCGTGGAGCAATTTCATTTACCATAACCCTGCCTTTCGCTGCGAGGAACATCTCTATTCCAAAAACACCTGCACCCTTGAGTTGTTTTACCACCTTTTTCCCCAAAAGCTCAGCGCGTCTGCGGATTTGAGGTGATATCGGCGCGGGAGATCGCACAATATGACAAATGTTATTAACGTGTGTCGTCTGGACAACCGGGTAAGCTTTTACATCTCCTACATTATTTCGAGCTACAATAACTGATAGTTCTTTCACAAACGGTACGAATTTTTCGACATATAACGGACTTTTTTGCAGTTTTTCAAAAGCGGGATCAATGTCTTTTTTTGACTTAATAAGAGCGTTTCCGCGTCCGTCATAGGCATCAAAACGTGCCTTCAGGACAACTGGATATCCCCAATCATGTATCGCCTTTAAGACATCTTCTTTCGACTCTATCGGACGAAAATCAGCCACGGGGATTTTTACGCTTTGAAGAAAAGTTTTTTGGCGAAGCTTATCCTTAATAATGTCGAGTGTACCGCCACTGGGATTGATTTTTACCCCTTCTCCCGCCAACTCATCAAGAATACGTGAATTTGCCAGTTCTATTTCGAAGGTAATATAATCCGCTCGCTTTGCCAATTCACGTATTGCCTTTTCGTCTTTAAAATCGGCAATAATCTGTTCATCAGCCACCTGGGAAGCAGGACTTTGTGGAGTCGGGTCAAGAATAATAACATAAAAACCTAGTTTTTTAGCCTCAAATGTCAGCATTCGCCCCAGTTGACCTCCGCCGACAATACCGAGTATTTTCATGAGATAATGGTTTTGATTTTGGTGACTAACTGTAGTGCCCGTTCAGGCGCATTGCCAATATGGTTGTGTACTTCAAGTAATCTAACTATGTCATCCTTACTAATATGTTTAAGGATCGTTTCATTGGTCAGAAGCAACCCCGGAAGCGTATTTTTTCTCCCATTTTGTACTTCCTGCCAGGCCTCCATCGAAAGTTCACGGAGAAGCTCGTGCATCTCCTGACGGCTTGCGCCTTTGCGGGAACACTCCATCATAACTCCTTCGGTGGCGGCAAATGGAGCATACTGACGTAGATTGAAAGCGATCTTTTCTTCATGAATATGCATGCCTTTTAATAGTTTTGTCGAAGTATTAAGTATTTCATCTACAGCGAGAAAGCCCTCAGGCACGATTACGCGCTTATTTGCTGAATCATCGAGTGTCCGTTCCAGATAAGATAAGGACGCATTCTCAAGAAGCGCTGCGGGCATCTGGGAAACCATGCGGGCCAGTGAGCACACTTTTTCTGATGAGATCGGATTGCGCTTGAACGGCATCGCTGATGAACCAACCTGTTTTTTCCCAAACGGCTCAGACCACTCACCGTAATTGGGCGACTGTAATATACGTAAGTCTCCGGCAAATTTTGCAAATGTTGAAGCAATTTCGCTTAACAATGACATAATAAGGTAGTCTTGCTGTCGTGGAGCAATCTGAGTCGAGATTAAAACTGCTTTCAGATCGAGAAGATTCATGACCTCTGATTCCAGATCCTGTGCGTTTTCCGGCAGATCTTTCAGCAGGAGCTCATAACTGGCAGCCGTCCCAACAGCACCTTTCATGCCCTTTCCTTTTGTATTGGCGTATACATACTCCAGTAACGACACATTGTCTAATAAATCCTGGGCATAAAATGCAAACCGGTATCCGATAGTTGTTGGCTCTGCCGGCTGGAGATGAGTATAACCTATGCAGGGGGTATGAGCATATTGCTCTATTTTTTCTGCAAATAATCCAAGTAGCATATGGAGTTTATTTCGCAATAAGGAAAGGCCTTCCTTATATCGAAGGGCTTCGGTGTTGTCGAGAATATCGACACTCGTTGCGCCAAGATGGATTTTTCCTCCTCCAATTTTCGCATGCTCGCCAAACTCTTTAATAGCAGCAAATACATCGTGTTTTGTTTCCAATTCTATTTCCAAAATTCGTTCAATGTCAATATTTTTTTCATGTGCTTCAAGGTCGGCTAATTCTTCAGGAGATACAAGCCCGTACTTGTTTT
>JAAXWV010000173.1 GCA_013334845.1 Candidatus Roizmanbacteria bacterium
ACCAAATATTTAACATGGGCTTCAATTTTTGATGAATTTTAAAGGATCGGTTGACCTTTTGTTGGTGTACCATTGTTCAGGTACGATTTCGCCGTTAAGCATGCGTACCGACCTTATAAGTCTGTCTCTCAGTTCAGGTAATGTTACTATTCCCGATGTGAGTGGGATTGCTTTCTGGGTTTTTCTTGATATGACAATAATGGAGGGAGTGAGTGTAATAGAATATTTTTCGGCGATATCGCGATGTTCATTTATGTTGATCTTTTTAATATTCCAACCATGGGATGCGTAAAACATGTCAAGGATTGGTTCTTGCGCGTCACAATAGGGACACCCTTCACTCATGAATACCAAAAGAGCGAAATCGTCCTTCACTCTTTTCAGAAATTCTTGATCGTCTGAGATCATTTCGTTCCTCAATATTTTTTGCCCTGGAACATTAATTGGATAATTGTTTTCTCCAGAAAATTGAGGACTCAATTGCGAGACATATCCCATCGCGCCGGCAAAGGCCACGGACTTCCTTTTGGCAACGTCTTGCGCTTCAAGGTAATTGTAGACGTTTTCAATGGTTGGAAATTGTATCGCCAGTTTCATTCGCCCATCTAACTCCTTGGCGAAATTATCAGGATGCAAAACCCATAATTGTTCATAATTGTAATTATTAACGCCATCTTGCTCCTTTTTTGCTTCTTGCGGTGGAGGGGTGACAGTTACATCTTCTTTTATTTCTACCGGTAATTCTGGTAGACCGTCATCGTACCAATAGAAGCCCCTCTTCTGTGAGTTCTCATAAAAATGCTGATCGGGTTTTGTGCTGTCCGGAACGGCACCCGTGGCGACAGTGCTGAGAAATAAAATTATTAAACAGCTAGAATAGAGGTAAAAGAATTGCATTTATTTTGCTTTTTTCAACTAAGCCAAAATATCGTGAATCATAACTGCTCTGGTGATCACCTATTAAAAACACTTTATCTTCAGGTATAATGCCGTCTATTGCCGAAAACTCATCTCGAAACGCTTCACCTATTGGGTTTCCGTCGCAATAGAACACTTTGTCTTTGACTTCAGTTCGAGATAATGAATCACACCCTACTCTTTTGATGATTTGACAGGGTTTGCAATCCATGTTCGGCAGGTCGATGTCTATGATTGCACGAATATACCTGTCTTTCAATTTTGTTTCGGATTCTATATTGTAGGGTGTTGTCCAGTACACGCAGTATTTAACAGATTTCGTTTTGCATATTGTTATATGTCCCGGTACCTTTGAAGCAAAATAGCCGGCAACGAGGCATGTCAATACAATCACAAACCTGTTTTTAAAAATGCTCCATTTCATGAATTAGCCTTTCGTACTCTCTTGAATCAATTATCCTCATGGCCGACGATATACTTTTCGGGGAATCAACAGTATACTTTCTATCAATTATAACCACCGGAACTTCTTCGATATTTAATCTATTAAATAAAAACGGATCAACTCTTATAAACATATCCTTATTTTCAGGGTTTATTTGATCTCGAAAAGCATTAAGTCCTATTTCCGGAATTCCCCTTATGATGAAATCTACATTCGCCAATGCTTTTTTGGTCAATTGAAAGGACTCTTTTGCAAATTCATTCAGCAAATATCTTGGCATACTGGAAGAGACAAAGACTAATACATACGGCTTTTTCACAGCGCATATTTCGTCATTTTCCGCAGTTTCGAGCTTGCCGGCTTGAGTTAGTCTTTTGGCTACATTGGATGCTTCGCTGTTTTCGTCCAAACTCATGTATTGTGACAACCTGTTTGCCGCTTTATATGCATTGCTATTTTTATCAAGCGAGGTCATCTCACCGGCCAGCAATGGCATTGGGATCATAAAAACAACGATCAATAGAAAATGATATTTCACTGTTTCAGTTTCCCTAGCATGTTGTTTAGTGTTTTCGTTCTATTTTCAATTCCTTTTATATTGCTTATCCCTGGTATGTTTTCTGCACCTGGCAGTTTTGTTATGTCCATGCTCTTTTTTTCCATCGCCCCCTGCCCCGCCGCTTCAGAAACATAAAAAGAGCCAAGAAACCAAAGATCGATATAGCCTGTTCCATTTATGAGGCCTGTGACGGTATCAATTTTTCCTGATCCATCGACAATTGCTTTCGTAACGTTATCGTTCTTGTCCGTTTCCACCACGATCAATCTTTCTTGGAACATTTCTTCCAAGCTTTCTTTCCCCATACTCCTATATTTTTCACCGAGGGTTATCTCCCCTGTCTGAATATCGACAGATCCATCGTCGGTAAAAATGGTGTTTTCTGCAATTGACACGGAGCAAAACAACAAAATTAATAAAATGGAGATTACAGAGATTCTCATTTTTCACCTATATGTCCTGACATTGCTAATGACGGTTACTTGTGTTGCTATTGCTCCCACTGTCACAACATGATCTTTTCCGCCAGAGCACCCAGGCGAAATTATCATTGCATGTTGATGCATTGAGTTCGCTTTCCCAAAGAACCGCACTTTGTCCGATATAAATTGCAGATTTTCTCGTGGTCGGTTTTACCGGTTGAAATTTGAAGTAGCTTTTAATCCATAGCAACATCGGAAAATTGTAGCAGTAGTATGATGCTGTATCTAAGATTCTTCCCGTCCTTCCACCAATATATATGGCTCTAGCAGCAGCTGCGATGCTGCCTGTTATGAGTTCGTTTGTTCCAACATGGCCGCCAATGGGATAGGTGCTTCCCCACGACCCCATGCACCAATAAAAGATATCGATAGGAAATCCGAACTGTGAGGCAGTGGCGTCCAACATACACAGCATGACCGATGTATAATTATTTGCCGTGAACACCAGTGGGTACATGACCGCCGCAATTGCCTCGTCATTCCATGCCGAATCATCCTCTGAAAGATAGTCTGTTGTATCCCCCGTACCGGTATGCCAACATCGTGTATTGTTCTCGCTCAGGGAATCTTGGATGAAGCTGGGGGTTGTTATGTGGGCATTGAAAAAGGTGGTTGGTCCTTCCGAGTTGTCGTTGTCGTGTTCGGTACCGTATGTTGTTAGATCGGTGGGGTCACCTTCGGTGTCCCCCTCACCTCCCCCCTTACCTTCCGCCATCATGCAGTTGGGATCTTTTGTCGTTTCGATGATTCTAACTGGTTCCCAGAAAGTATATAACGTGCCTTGTCTGGTAAATTTCCCGTAATAGCATGTGCATTGCCCATGCCGCTCTTCTTCCTTCAGTTCGTCCCAGGCAACATCATCGCTTTCGATTTTGTCGTTACAGCAAACGGCGTAACATTTTGTATAACTGCAGGTGACAACAATGATTGCCAGCGCATACCTAGAAAATGTATTCATTAACAACCAGTTCCTTCCCGTCTTGGCTCACCGTGCAGGGTATATGAGTTATTTTGAAGAATTCCTGCATGTCATCCCTCAATCGATAAACCCTTATTCCATAATGTTCCGTCACATCCTTTGTTGAGCCGCTTACAATTAAAATTTTGGTATTTCCGGAAAACTCCTTCTCTTTCTCTGTTGCCCATTCAATTTGATCTGCACTTTCACCATCAATAATTATCAAATTGGTCATGGTAACATTTTCAAGCGGGTTGTATTTATCGCCTGCACGTCTTAGGATTTCCCCATTTTTCCCAACAATGTTTTCTTTTAAGGTGTGCGTGACATCGACCCTTTTGCTTCTATTTCGATCAGCCTTGAGAGGAGTATTCTTTAATTTCACCTTGTATCGATCTTCTGATTTTTTGTTTCCGATATACGATTTGGTTAATTCGACAACTTCCTTGGTTTTATCCTTTTCTGAAATTTCATATGACTGACCATCACCTTGATATATTATCAATTTTGCAATTGATGCTTTGACTGGCAAAAATACCAGGCAACATAGGGCAATAATT
>JAAXWV010000174.1 GCA_013334845.1 Candidatus Roizmanbacteria bacterium
GTTTTTGTTTCCCGTCAGGGGCCATATATCCTGCCTTTGCCAGGGCTATGTCGCCCTCTATATCAGCAGTGAAGTCGCGGTCAATATTTAAGTTATAGTAGTCTCGATTATTTTTGTTGGTACCTCCATAAAGGTTGTGGGCTGTGCGAAGCGAATCGTCAGCAATAATGACCAGTTTGACCTCTTTTTCCGCAAGGTTTTTTATCTCCACCGGAGAAATGAAACCGGGAACAGAATGTATTTTTTCTGTTATTTCTTCTTCCGTTGCATGACGAAGTTCTAATGATTTGGAGAGATGTTTTAGTTTGGTTTCATTCACTTCGAGATCTCCGCGGATTATAGCCAGAATAAAGGTACCTTTTTCGTCCACATATAGGACATCTTTTACCTGTTGCCACAACGGGAGTCCATGAAACTTTACTCCATCTTCCATAGTCGGGCCTCGCTCTGCTGATATTTCTTTCAACGGTTGTAGTTCTTCCTCAACATTTTTCTTCTCTTTAGTGAACTTAGCGACGTCTTCATGAGCCGCATAGGTTCCGTCTTCGGACATGAGGAATTTACTCTCCCCTGCTTCAGCTTCGACAACGAATTCATGACAGTAATCGCCGCCGATATACCCGTTGTCAGACTCAACAACTATTGTCTTGAGATTTAATCTCTTAAATATGCGAGAGTAGGTTTCCCACATATTTTTATATTCTTTTTTGAAGGTGTCTTCATCTTTGTCGAAGGAATATGCATCTTTCATGATGAACTCACATACCCGTAGCAATCCACCACGCGCACGGAATTCATCACGGAATTTATTAGAGAATTGATAGATATTAAAAGGTAAATCTTTGTAGCTAATATTAAATTTTCGTACCACATCAACAAACATCTCTTCCGCGGTTCCTCCCGGAACAAAATCTGCTCCCCGTCTATCTTTAAGAAGAGTGAGCTCAAATTTAGCTTCTTTGTCGCGGTTAGTTTCCTGCCAGAGAGAAAGTGGATGGAAAATAGGAGTTACCATCTCCTGACCACCGGCAGCGTCCATCTCTTCTTTGATAATTCTCATGATTTTTTGTTGTACTTTCATCCCCAAGGGGAGAAAGAAGTAACGACCTGCGGTTGATTCCCGGACGAAGCCTCCTTTGTGGAGAAAAATATGTGAAGAAAAAACTGCATCGGTTGGGGTGTCTTTAACTGTTTTCCCGAAATGTTTTGAATATAGCATAGTGGTTGTTAAGTTGGTTGAATTGTACTCCTGGATCCCGTGGCGAGCACGGGATGACGGTCATTTCTTATTAATCACAATCTTATCATGGTCATAGCCGAGCAGGTCAAGAACCTTGCCGACTGTCTCATGTTGACCTGAGGAGTATGTATCTATGACCATGTGATAATATCGAGGATCAAAAAACTCATATTTTCCATATATACGTTGCCATTCTTTAAAATTATCCTCTTCCCGGTTATGAATGTATTCTTTAGCGTTGTCGATAGATACCTTGTCCCGGTTGGCAACTCGATCTACTCGTAGTTCGTCGTGCGTGCAGATGAGCAAGATGCGAAGAGTGTCGTCGCGGTCGCGAGCCATAAAGCCGGCGAGCCATGCTTCAATAACGACATTTCCTTTATCTAGTAGATTTATTGTTCGAGCATCAAGTTTATTGTGAAAGTCGTCATCTACTAAACTGGCGTTTGGATTTACATATTCTTTAGTAAAATCGCGAAGAATTTGACCTCCGGAAGTACAAGTCCAGCCCAAGGGCTCGAGATATGTTTTGAGATTCCGCATTAATGTGCCTTTCCCTACTGCAATCCCACCAGAAACAGTAATATTGCGATATTTAAGGTTCATAGGAGATATTATACCTCAACCATCGGGGAATTATTGGTTTGAAAATTTGGAAATTAACCTGTCATCCCGGACTCTGATCCGGGATCCACTCATTTGCCCTATCTACGTTCTGTTGATGTTCATATATACGTTTCAGCAGGTTGCTCGTCACTCCAATGTAGAGAGTACCATTTCGTTTATTGGAGAGAATATAGACAAAGGAAATCTTGTCCATGCTTAGGGTTTTATGGTGCGGACAATTGAGTGGATCCCGATTTTCATCGGGATGACGAAGAAGGTGTATTGCAATGCGCCCCTACACCCGGATAATTTTCAAACTTCAAAATTCAACCATCTCTCCTTACTTCAGGAGTTTGAGGATATCGTGAATAGTGATGAGTGCCATAAGTGACAAAAGGAGGGCAATGCCAGCTAGATTGGTATACTGCTCCACCTTTTTGTTAATCTGCTTTTTGGTCACCCATTCGTAGATTACAAATACAAGTCGGCCTCCGTCGAGTGCGGGGAACGGGAGGATATTGATTACGGCTAGATTGAGTGATAAGAGAGCGACAAGTTCGAGAACGGCATTGTTACCGAATTTGATTGCTTGACCGGTGAATTGGGCAATACCAATAGGCCCGGTAACATCGACATTTGTTTTCTTCAGAGTAGCAAAATTAAATAATGTTTTTGAGAGTTCGACAACAATGGCAGTTGTGATATTTGCCGCTTCTTTCAGACCATAAAAGGGAGCCTGATACCACGGGTATTTTTTGGTTGTATACGAAGTGATCGTCACTCCGAGTGCACCTTCACCGGGAGGGGGATTTTTGCGTGGAACGACATTCACGGTGCGAGTTTTTCCGTCAGTTTGAACCGTAAGGGAAATTTCCTGGTCGCCATACTGAGTGGCCACTTTTGAGAGATCTCCAACATTTTTAATTACATACGCATGGTTGTCTTTGGCGACTTGAATTAGCGCGTCGTTTGGTTTGAGGCCTGCTTGGGCAGCAGGAGAATTTTTCTGCACGTTCTCGATAAGGACTTTATTAGATGGGGTGGGTACTCCCTGGGTAAAAAGGAAGGACATAAGCACCCAACCAAGGAGGAAATTACCAATAATTCCTCCCACGATAATGAGTGATTTTTCCCACGGTTTTTTGTTTACAAAAGCGCGGTCATGGAGAGCTTTATTTCCTCCCTCATGATATTCTTCACCATACATCTTTACAAATCCGCCGATGGGGAAAAGGTTGATACTGTAGGTAGTTTCACCAAATTTGAAGCCAAATAGACGGGGTGGAAAGCCGAGAGCGAACTCCTCGACAAGGACTCCTCTCTTCTTGGCGGTGATAAAATGTCCGAATTCATGCACGAGAACAAGTACGGAGAGTATAACGATAAAAACGAGGATGGTGATAATCATTCAGGATGTATACCAATTCTTAACTCTTACATGATATCAGAAAATAGATATAGAAGCGAGAGATAATATGAGGTCTTTTGGAGTTTATACTTCGCGGATTTCAGCTTCTTTGGATTCTCTGATTTTCTCGATCTCAGCCATAATGTTTTGCGAAATAGTGTCGATCTCTTTTTCGTATCTGACTTTCTGATCTTCAGAAAATTCTTTTGCATCGAAAAGTGCCTTTATCTTTTTCCGGGCCTCATCACGATTGCCGCGAATTGAGATTCTTCTCTCTTCTACTTTCTGTCCAACGACTTTAGTCATCTTTTCCCGTTGTTCTGTCGACATGGCGGGCACTTTGATAAGAATACGGCCACCTTGTGGTGTGGGAGAAATCCCAAGGGGAGATTTCAAAATAGCTTTTTCAATATCCTGAGTGGTTGAAGGATCGAAAGGGGCGATTACGATAGTTGAAGGGCCATCAGTGGTGAGAGTGGCTATCTCCATGAGCTTCAACTTTGTTGATCCGCCGTAAGTCTCAACAATAATTCCCTCTACGAGAGCAGGAGTGGCGCGGCCCGTGCGAATAGCCTTGAGGTCTTCTTTCAACTGTGCTGCGTGCATTTGCAGCGAGGATTTAAAGTCGTTGAGAATTGGGTGCATAGATTATTGAGT
>JAAXWV010000006.1:0-4051 GCA_013334845.1 Candidatus Roizmanbacteria bacterium
GATTACATCTGGAACCGAGTTCGGCGCGATCCAGTGCGCCGTGCACTTATTGTCGATGAGGCTTGGTATCTTATTAAAAATAAGGATTCAGGTGCTTATTTACACAATTTTGCAAAGCGCGCACGCAAGTATCACCTCGGCCTAACGACAATTACCCAAGATGTGGAAGACTTTTTGGCGACGGAAGAGGGAAAGGCCATCATCACCAACTCGAGTCTACAGATCATTCTCAAACAATCAACTGCTGCTGTGGATAAAATTACCGATACATTCTACCTCACCGGTGGAGAGAAACATTTTTTGTTATCGGCTGGAATCGGCGAGGGTTTGTTTTTCGCCGGACAATCTCATGTGGGTTTCCAGGTTATTGCCTCCGAGGATGAAAAAAATCTTATAGAATAAGAATTCATGATTAATAAACTGCCTCTTATCGAGAAAGGAACCTGTGGGCAGATGGATTTTGATTGTCGACAACATAATTCTTCCCACATTCTGCTTTTTATCTACGTTTTAGTAGTGGTAATATTTTTTCTCGTGTTGTCAGCTCGGCTTTTTCAACTCACTATCGTGAAGGGCGCCTATTATCGGAATCGTAGTGAAAATAATCGGATCCGTGAGGTGATAATTGAAGCCAAACGAGGGAGCATTCTTGACCGGAAAGGTTATGAAATAGCCTCAAGTATTGATGCGCCTGTCGATGTCTCCGGTGATCGGTTACGGTCTAATCGGAGCTATCTTGATGGAGGCACTTTAGCTAATCTCATCGGGTATCGACAGCAGGCAGACAAACATGATTTGGATGAAGATCCATGTCTAAATAAATTGCAGCTTGGAGATAAAGTTGGGAAAAAGGGAGCAGAGAAATTATTTGAGTGTGATTTGCGCGGGATAGCAGGAACAAAGCTGATTGAGATAAATGCCTCGGGAAAAGTAATCAACACGATTCAGGTGGTACCTCCTCAAAAAGGCAGAAATGTACAAATGGCGATTGACAGTGACCTTCAGCGCAAGGTATATGAAATTATTAAAGAAAAAATGCCCGATAAACGGGTAGTTGCAGTAGCAACCAAACCGCAAACAGGCGAGATTCTCTTAGCTATTTCTTATCCATCCTTTAATTCTCAAGATTTCGAAGATGGAAATACGAAAGCTATTGTAAACTACCTGCAAGATCCTCATAAACCACTCTTTAACCGGGTTAGTGAGGGAGTATATCCACCTGGATCCACTTTTAAGATGGTGCCCGCAATCGGGGCGTTAGAAGATAAAATAATAGATGAGAGTACGCAGCTCAATGATGAGGGATTTGTAAAGGCCGGAACGACGCAATTTGGCAACTGGTACTTTCTTCAATATGGAAAAACAGAGGGAGAGGTCGATATCACGAAAGCATTACGCCGCTCAAATGATACTTTTTTTTATCTTTTAGGGGAAAAAATGGGGCCTGACCGGATTAAAAAATGGGCAGAAATCCTTGGCTATCATCAAAAAACAGATTATGGATTTGAAGAAGTTGAAGGCACGATCCCATCCCCCTTTTGGAAAGAAGATGTTCTTAAGGATCAATGGTATACGGGAGATACATACAACATGTCGATTGGACAGGGGTACACACTTGCGACTCCTTTACAGGTAAATCAGGTGACGAGTATGCTGGCTAATAAAGGCGCTTCGTGCAAGCCAAAGCTATTGAAGGTGGGTACCGGCAGCGATCTACTAAGTGTCTCTTTCGCCCAGCCTGAGTGTAAAAGATTGCCGATCTCGGATAAAACTATTGGTATTGTGCGTGATGGTATGCGGCAGGCATGTACAACCGGCGGCACCGGTTGGCCATTTTTTGATTTTTCCGTAGGCGACGCTACTAGCTCGGCTTCACTGTCTGGCGCCCTGAAACGGCAGATTCAGGTTGGATGTAAAACAGGAACAGCTGAGTCGCATGGAGAATCTGGCAGTCCTCATGCCTGGTTCACCGTTTTTGCCCCTTATGATAATCCAGAGATCGCCCTGACGGTGCTCGTAGAAGAAGGAGGCCAAGGCTCGGATATCGCCGGTCCCCTGGCAAAGGAGATATTAAATACGTATTTTGAACGAAAAGAATGAAGCATTTTGAACTCGATTCAGTATACAGATTTGACAAAAATATGTATATATACTACAATGTGGCCAAGTTCAGAATGTACCTATGAAAGTATTTTTTACAGCATCTTATAAATCTCGAGAACTGTACTCCAAACATTATAAAAAAATATACGACTCCATAGCTGCATATGGATATGTCCATTTAAATGAAGATATCGTATCTGTGACAACAAAACAATTCTATGACAGTGCAGAGTATGGGGGCAGAGATGCTATGGTTGAGTTCTATAACGAGAATATTAAGAAAATGCAGGAAGCAGATATAAACATTTTTGAGATAAGCGTCCATAGTTACGGCGTTGGGTTTTTAATTCAAAAGTCTCTTGAATATAATAAGCCAACAATCGTATTTCATCTTTCTGACAGTCCGCCCTATTTTCTTATGGGTCTAAAAGATGAAAAATTGATAATTAAGTCTTATACCGATAAAACTATTAAGAAAGTTGTTCAGGATACTTTAAACGCTGCAAGGGAGAAAAGAGATAAAAGATTTAATTTTTTTATCAGTCCAAAGCTTCTTGTATATTTAGAAAATACAAGTAAAGGGTTAGGGGTTACTAAATCTAAATTTATTCGCAATCTTATCCTTGAACATATGCGACAGAATGTCCGCGATTGATTTTTTTTGAGACAATATCTTCGATAGATCTTTTCCCTCTTTTACCATAGCGCATCTGTTACTATCAAATTGTAGTAATTCCCACAAACTACCATTGGTGAGTTTTCCTGTGATAAAAAGACGGTAGGAAAATGGTATCCCCACATCATCATCAAATCCGAGTGCATCACCTTTTTTATGCGCGGTGTCCTGAATAAAAATTATTCCATCATCTTTGAGTAGTTTGGAAACCAGATTGATAGTTCTAATTCGCTGGGCTTTTGTTAATTGATAGAGGACTGAACTAAACACGATAATGTCAAATTCGTTTTCTTTAAAATATTCTGCAAGACGTTGGAATGTGGTATTAATAATGGGTGTTTTTGCGTTAGGCAAGATCTCAATGCGTGCACGAGTCTGCCTAATTTGATGAACATTGCCTGGGTAGTGACTACAAGCTAAAAGCCATTCAAGTTCGTCTTTACTTTGGGAGGAAGATTTATCTATTCCTACGATTTGTTTTATTAAGAGAGGTTTGTTGTGGTTATTCCCTATAATTTTTTTAAGCGAAGGTTTGATGATGGTATGAAATATATCTTTTCCCTCAGAAACTTGTATCATCTTTTTCCCCCCTTGGTGAAAGCTACAGCCCAAATCCAGTATGTTCAACTCTTTATTGGGACACAAGATTTTTAAAATTAGAGCAATCCCCGCATATCTATCAGGTATATTGGTGCTAACTTTCCGCTCGGTGAGCAACTTAAATAATAGTGAATATTTATTAGCTAAAATGTCTTCAATAACATCGCGCCATGCATCTTTTGTGAGAAGCATGTCGGCATAATTGACGTTTTCATATACTTCTTCCTTATAGAGCTTTATATATTGGACTACTCTCATGAAAAGAATACACAGATGTGACTCGGTGACAGAATCGTTTAATTCTCCTCTACGCAGTCTTACTAATGAAAGTAGATCATGAATTCGACTATCTTTTTTCTTTAATTCAAGCAGAGCTGAGAAAAATAAGGCCATTCGTGAGTCGTTATTCGGCGGTTTTTGAATTCGCTTTTCACAGGCAGAGATGAAGCTCTCATCATTTGAGAAGATCTCCTCTTGTTCGTCATCAAAAACAATAGGGTGCTGAACGCGCAACATAGTTAAGTAATTATACCAAAATTATTTAGCTAGTTATGGTAAGCTAAAATAAATATTTCTAGCTCGAAATACTCAATGAAAAATATGTAAGAAATAGATCAGCATTTAGCTAAATCGTTCAAAGAAGATTTGTTCTTTTGGGATTTGAGATGAAGT
>JAAXWV010000006.1:4061-11598 GCA_013334845.1 Candidatus Roizmanbacteria bacterium
GTAAGGTAGCCGACAAAACGGGAGGGGTTGTAGTTGTACCCTTTTGTATTTGAGATGAAGTTAGATAGGCTTTTGTACCTTCGACCATAGCTTTATTCCCGCAGATATAGTAATCAAACGAGTTTTTGTCGGCTGTTTTCCAAATTTCCTCCAGCGTGATATTGATTCTTCCTAAGCGATATTGTGGTGACAAACCATTCGGGCCTTTTGTACTTTTCTCCCGTGATGTGCAAATATAGGAGGTAAAGTGAGGAGTAGTTTGAGAAATTTGTTTAAGTTTACTCTCGTAAAAAATATCTTGATTAGTGGCAACACCCCATAACAATTTCGATTCTTTTTGAAGTATATGAAAATAGGAACTCTGCACCATAGCGAGCATCGGTGCGATTCCGGTTCCGGTTGCCAGAAAAATAACGGGTCGTTGTGTATCGCGGATAAAGAAAACGCCTGCGGGACCTTGTGCGGTGATAGTCCCATTGATTGGGAGGTGAGCGAGAAAGGTAGACGCTTTTCCATCAGGAGCGAGCTTAATTACCAGCTCAAATGAATGAGTTTCTTGAGGGGTGGAAGCGATGGAATAGAGTCGTTTTACTTGTTCACCGTTCTTCAGTGGAATATTCAAGATGATATATTGTCCCGGCTTAAATTGGAATTCACGTGCACCGGTATTAAAGCGAAAGCGGGTTACATTGGGCGTGAGAAATTCTTTACTTTCAAGAGTGATGAGGAACGGTTCCATAGAATTCTTGAATCATATACTAAAAATATTTGATGTGCAAGTTTATAGTTTGGCGCGTTGCTGGATCTCAGCCTCGATAAGTTCACGGGGACGACCGAATTTGAGGCGGGAAAGTTGAACTATTGCTTCAGCTATCTGGTCATTCGCCTCTTTTTTTAGTACGTTCATATCTTTTGTGGTATCAACCGAGAAGGGGGAAACCGGTTCATTATTGACGATAGTTTTCATATAGCCGTGGAATCGTTCCTGATTAATAATATCGCTCTCTCCGAATGTTGGCTGATACTCTCGAGCGAGGAACGATGCATCGGTGACGCCGACGCGGAGTGCCATAATAGTACCCACGTTACCGAAGACGGCGTTTTTCACCTCTTCATCCATCTGTCCAATAAACTGATTAGCCACGGTGAGCGCGAGGTGGTACTTCCGAGCCTCAGAAAGAATGACAGCAAAGTCAGGAGTAGCGAAATTCTGAAATTCGTCAACGTAGAGGAAAAAGTCACGGCGCAAATCTTCTGGAACATCGACCCGACTCATAGCGGCAGCGAGAATTTTTGGGATAATGAGCAAACCTAAGAAAGTGGAATTTTCTTCTCCCAGTTTACCTTTCGAGAGATTGATAAGAAGAATTTTTCCTTCGTCCATAACTTTTCGGAAATCAAAGGCACTTTTCGATTGTCCGATAATGTTCCGCATCATTTTGTTTGTTACAAACCGGCCGAATTTAGAGACGATATAATCAAGAACCTCAGATTTGTGGAAGTCGGAGGTCTGAGCGATCTGATCGGTCCAGTAGCGACGGATGATAGGATCTTGCACTTTGGGAAGCAGATCTTGAACAAACTTCTGATCTGTCATAATACGGACAATCTCGATAAAGGTGCTGCCCGGTTCACACATAATGGTAAGCATGGCGTTTCGCACTGCATGTTCAAAACGGGGACCGATGATACCGGTACGTTGTGGATCGTATAGCTTATACATAAGGTTGATAATAGCACCGGTGATAAAGTGTTTCTGTTCCTCCGTCTCTGCTTCAAGCAAGTTAAGTCCCATCGGCCGCTCGGTATCTGAGGGATCAAAATAAATAACATCTTCGGCTCGTTGGGGCGGGATAAACTTAAGCGTGTTGTCAATCAAGTCTCCGTGAGGATCAATGACACACACTCCAAAGCCGGCCTTAATATCCTGTTTGATCATCTCCATAAGGAGTTCTGACTTACCAGTACCTGTTTTTCCGATAATATAGGTGTGACGCATCCGGTCTTTAAGCCCGATGTGTACGGGTCGTTTGATTCCCCGGTGATACGCATATCCCATAAATGTTCCGCCTTCGGTGGGCACCTCCGAAGAAACGGGCGCTGTTTTTGCTTTAAGCCACTGAATATGGGGCGTCTCGACCGTCTTATTGGGAAAGTGAAATAGAGTGGCCAGTTCTTCAGAGGACAGGATAGAAATAGATTTGGAAAAGAATGGTTCGAATACCGGGAAGAATTTGTAGACAAAATTGATCATAAAGCCGCCTTTAAATAGAATTTTTGCGCCCTTGAGGCCATTCGAGTCAGAATTAAACTGGGTAAAAGCTGTCTTGATATTGCGTAAGTGAGTGGACGCCAACTCTTTTGAAGGAGAGCAGACAGCAAAACGGATCACCGTCTCAAATCCGGGCTTTGAACATTTCTCGTCTACTTTCTCCAGCAATTTTGAATCGGTTTTGAAAGTTGCTTTTTCCGGATTAGCTTCATTTTTTTTCGTTGAAGTAATATAGGATTTTCCGAACTTTTTCCATTTAGATTGAGCAGGACGGATAAGGATCTGGATGATAGCACCTTCTTCTTCGTCCATACGAGATAAAGCTGAAGTGACAGCTCCCAACGTGTCGTTCGGGATATCTTTAAATACCTTCATTGGCATGAAAGCGTAGTCTCGTTGCACGAGCGAGGCGTAAGCCACTTTTCCGTTTTCGGTAAAAATATTCGGTTCATCTACTTTCCGGATATCAGCAGTGGGATAGTAACCGTAGATGGACTTTTCCACGAGATCGACAATGCGATTGGGGGCGGATACATAAAAACGAATGTCGGTCTTTTTTCCGATAATCTCGAAAGCCAAAACATCATCTACCTCTAAAAAGGAGAGCCACCCCGATTTCTTAAGTGAGGCAAACGAGGCAAACATCTGCTCAGCGGCATCAATCTTAATCTCGTTATCTTTCGGTATTTTTACCTCAAGTGATACCATTTCGAGGGCAATTTTTTCCCGCTTTTTCATTCGTGAATACAGTACGAGAACATACATAAAGACCAGTGTTAGTCCGGCGGCAATTGCCAGGGTAACAAGGAATAGAATAGCGAGAAGGAGACGATCCCCAATTGTGGAAATCATTGTCGGATCCATATAGAAATTATATACTAAATGATAAAGAATACTGGAATGTTATCATCGTGTGGTAAAGAGAAATGCACTACAATTCAGCTATATCATATGAAGAAAAAGAAAAATATTTTTCGGATAAAAGAATTTATTGTGATAACGAGTATTTTTGTGGGGATGGGATTATTTACCCTAGCTAATGGCGTATATTCGCAATGGATAGCGCCCCTCTATTTTCAGATGGTAAATGGTAATAAGTCGGCAGTGGTTACTTGGCTGAAATATATGGAACAGGATCCCCACTTTAATGAATTGCTTACGGCCCAGAAAGCAGAATATGGTAATTATATCGAATGGGAAGTGTCCAAAACTCAAGGAGAACGAACTCAGAGAATTGATCAACTGGAAAAAGCTCTTCAACTTAATCCAAAGTCGCGCGATATTTTGGTAGCACTGGCACGGCTTTACAAACTCAGTAACCAGCAGGAAAAATCAGATTCATATCTTCAACAGGCACAGGCAGTTGACCCGACGGTGGAGAGAGATTAAAAGAGAGTTGGTGGACCCGACCGGACTCGAACCGGTGATCTTCTGACTGCCAGCCAGACATTCTAGCCAACTGAACTACGGGCCCAGTGCATTTATTATACTCTATGCTCACGGAAAAGGCTACTGGTGCAAATTTCCCACTCCTCTTAATATAAAAAGCGTTTAGCGTTAACTAATAAAATATCCCTGTAAGAATAAACCAAGAAGCAGAACTTGAGCGAGAGTAAATGTGGCTAATAATATAATTTTGAGGGCACGGCTCTTTATCTCTCCCAATACTAGGATTGCCGAAAGGGAAAAAAGCACATATCGGGGAATTGAAGAGAATGTGCCGGTGAGAGTGGGGAGTATTAAATTTGCTAGAGAAAAGAGGTTGAGGCTAATGCGTGTGGCAAATTGTGGAGATCTTGTTTTCTTGATCCATACTATAAAATCCATTATTAATAGTGCAAACATTCCGTTGAAAAAAGTGAATTCAAGTAACGATATCCAGAACTGGAAATTATGCGCAGCGGTCATAAAGATTTTTACATAGCGATACCACACCTGCGGGAGTAAAATGAGGTGAGTGGCTCGATGAGCTCCAAACATTGACTGGGCATGGAAGAATAGAAGTGAGTCACCGGTAGAGAATTGAAGATAAGTCATGTAGGCAATCAATCCTAGAAATGGACTAAATACGAGGGGGAGGAGAAGAAGAATCTTTTTCCACGAAACGGTAATTTTATGTCCTCGAAAAAGCCCAGGAGAATAAAAGAGTTCAAAAGCAAAGGGAATGATAAGAAAAACACCAATAAGACGAGTTGCAGATGCAAATATCGTTAGGAGTGCTGCCAAAAAATAACGTTTTGTTTTAAGGAGATAGAGCGTTCCAGAAACAAGAAGAAAGAAGAAACCTTCCGTGTAGGTAGCACTAAAAAAGAAAGCGGTTGGAAAGGAGAGTAGAAAAAAGATTGTCCACGAAGATTGTTCCCGATGAATTACCCTCTGGAGAAATTTAGCAAATATGATTAAACCAGCAAAAAAACTAAGGTTGGAGACAATAAGGCTGGCGATGAGGGCGTTATGAGTAAAATAAGTAAAAAGATGGATGACGATGGGATAAAGTGGAAAAAAAGCCTGCTCATATTGATCGTACCCGAAACGGGCTATGTTGAGGTAATGAATACCGTCAAAGCTTGCCCATGAGTATACAAATGCTGGTACATGAAGGAGAGGAAGGTGGTCATGATAGGGGAAAAAACCTGCGTACGGTATGAGAGTGGTGAAGACGGGGTATAATACAACCTCTCCCAGTCTTAGTACAAGTAGTGTCAACAGGTGAATACCCATGCTGACAATTATATACCTCTTTTGAAACTAATTTTCTAGCTGCTTAGTCTATTCTTCGTACTATTACGTACGAGTGCTTAAAACACGGCCAAGCCATATCAAGATAATAGCTCCAACGAGCGCTACTAGAATACTATATAAGTTGAAGCCGGTTACTCCCGGTTGCCCGAGAAAGTTCATAAGCCAACCGCCAACCAAGGCGCCTAAAACGCCGAGAATAATATCCATAAGGGGCCCCTGGCGGGAGTCTCGCTTCATCACAATAGATGCTAGCCACCCTGCAAGCAAACCAAGCAGTATCCATAACAATATTCCCATACGTTCACCCCCTTTCAATAGTTGTAATTGATATAAGTTGTGTTAGGTCGTAGGTTATAAGAATAACAAATCCATATAAAGGAAGCTGTAAGAAACACGTGTGAGACAATCCAAACTCACTTTTTCTTAACGAGAAAAAACTCCTCTTTCGGAAGGGGTTGTAAATGTTTAATGATACGTCGTGCGTCCTCCACCTGAGTTTCATGAGCTAGCATAGCTTGGATTTTTTTATCCCATACAGTGGTGATATCGTGAATTTTATCGATCCGCTCACGAGGATAGCCGGGGGGACGATAGATAAAATATTCACTGGTGGGTGCACGCGACTCCTCAGTACAGTAGTACCACAGTTCTTTTGCATAATCAGCGCGCTCGAATATATAGCTAGTCACCATCGACATCGTTATGTGATCGATGTGCCCGGAGATGCCTCGTGGTTCAAAAGTAAGGAATAGCTCCGGCTGAAGAGGATCAATAATTTCTTGTATATCTTTAGCTATAGCATGGTAAAGGTTGTTAGAAAGTGTTCCGTCCTCATAATTGAGAAAGTGGACATGATGAATGCCGATAATTGTCGCTGAACGTTGAAGCTCGCGCGAGCGAACCTCAGTGAGAGGCTCATTAGTATTGAGGCTGTTTTGACCAGCACCGCCCTTTGTGGCACAGATGAGATGAATTTCGTGAGTTTTCGCCATGAGGGCGAGGGTACCCGACGGTCCAAATGACTCATCATCAGGGTGAGCAAAAATAGCAACAAGGCGGGGAAGCATATTTCAATTATACAGGCAGTAGATTAATATATTTGTAATTCTCATAGAAGAGAGTCAAGTTTGAAGTTGGGGCCCTTTACTGGTACAATGGGCTAGGAAGGGAATTTTTAATTTGAAATTATTTGTCCGTCATTCCCTCGAACGAGGGAATTCAGAGTATTAATTACCACTTATCTGATTTCCTGGTAGGGATTATACTCCTGGATCCCGCTGAGCGGGATAGCGATAGCAGGATTTTGATATAGATTTGAAAATTGAGAATTTGTGTTTCGGGGCGTAGTTCAGATGGCTAGAACGTTGGGCTGGGGGTCCAAAGGTCGCGAGTTCAAGTCTCGCCGCCCCGACTTCGTCCGCCGAAGTTTCATACGGAGGCGGACATGGTTAATGTAATAGCTTCTTTATAGTAGGTCTCATCACGGTGGGGACTTCGTCGGGGTAAAGCCCGACCATATCAGGAATATTTGGGATATAACGAACGGGAAGATGTGACGGGCTTTCTTATATAATAATAAGCTCCACTCCTGCTTCTTTAAGAAGCTTCAATCCTAAATCATCCTTCTCTGCATCACGAGCATAGATGGTCTTTATCCCCGCATTAATAATGAGCTTAGCACACTGACGGCACGGCATGCCGGTAATATACATAATCGCATCGCGAGTGGCGACTCCGTGATAGGCCGATTGGATAAGGGCGTTTTGCTCTGCATGGACACAGATGCAGGCGTTTTTGTCCTCTCCTTCCTGGAGTTTTTCCTCATGTCGTTTTATGCATCGTTCACAACCGCCTTCAAAGCAGTTCCTTATCCCAGCCGGTGTGCCGTTATAGCCAGTGGCGATAATATGTTTGCCTTTCACAATGATAGCTCCCACCTGGCGGCGAATACAGTTGGAGCGATTTTTGGTATCCTCTGCAATTTGCATAAAGTACTCCTCCCAGGTCGGCCGATGTAAGAAATGTGTTGTCATATGGCACTATTGTACCTCTTTTTCAACACAATTTGGTACTATATAACCATGAAATTGCGCATCGTAATTGGTTTGGTCCTCATGCTGCTTTGTGTGGGGAGTGTAAGGCCTGTATCTGCAGGAGAAAATAATAAATTTGGCATTCATCTGGCCCAGCCTCACATTGAAGATCTGGAGCGGGCACGCAACCTTGTGAACAGTAATGGAGGAGATTGGGGGTATGTCACTCTGGTAATTCAAGCGAATGATCGTGACCAAGGGAAATGGCAGGGGATATTTGACAAGCTACGAGAATTGAAACTTATCCCCATTATTCGAATTGCAACCGCACCGGACGGTGCTGTGTGGAGACGGGCTCAAGAGAGCGAAGCTGAAGACTGGGTTCAGATGGTTCGTGATCCGCTTCTGGGGGAAGGATGGGACGTTCCCGTCTCCGCTGATCCTCGGGAAGCTGATCCGCGAGAAGCTGTTCGAGATCTGGCCGAAGTCG